>NZ_JBOGDD010000191.1:0-14102 GCF_050701675.1 Mycobacterium sp.
GCGGAACACCGTGTTCGCATTCATCACCAGGTAGCCGAGTCCCACGCCCGCGTTGATCTGTTCGGCGGCGATCAGGGCGAGCAGCGACACTCCCATGGCGTAGCGGAATCCGACGAGTACGTGCGGCAGCGCCGCGGGCAGCACGATTCGCTTGACCAGCAACCACTTCGACAGCCCGAACACCCGTCCGGCCTCGATGATCTTCGGGTCGACGGACCGCACGCCTGCGTAGGTGTTGAGGTAGTTGGGAAAGATGCAGGCAGCGGTGATGAGCGCGATCTTGGGCTCCTCACCGATGCCGAACCACAGCATGAACAGCGGGATGAGGGCCATGAACGGGATGGTGCGCAGCATCTGCAGGCTGGAGTCGAAGACCTCCTCGCCGAGCCTGGACAGACCTGCCAGCAGCCCGAAGCCGATACCGACCACGGTGCCAAGGGCAAGCCCCTTCACCGACCGTCCCAGCGATGCGGCCAGCGCCTGCTGAAGCTCGCCGGACTCCCACAGTTCGCGATACGCACCGACGACCGCGCCTGGCGAGGAGAGCATCTGGGTCGACAGCACTCCGATGGTGGTACCGACGTACCACAGCGCGATCAGGGCGATCGGCAGCACGACGCGCAGCAACGGCCGGATCCGCCGCAGCGCCCGTGCGGCACCCCCGGCCTCGGCGACGGGACTCAGGTCGGTTCTCCGAAGGGCACTGCCGGGGCCCGAGTTCTCGCCGTCCGTCCCGCCGGCATCGGCGTCGCGGATGGTGACGGTCTCAGCGGTCATCGACCGGCCGCCGTCAGCGCCGCATCGGCCGACGAACTCACATGGGCCGCAGGCAGGCCCAGGTTCCCACGCAGTGTGTTGGAGGTGTACTCGTGGCGGAACAGCCCGCGGCGGCGCAGTTCTGGCACGACGTGGTCGGCGAACAGCTGCAGTCCGGTCGGGTAGACGTCGAAGTTGAGGTTGAACCCGTCGGCCGCGCGGGAGGTGAACCACAGCTCGATGTCGTCGGCGATGCGCTCCGGTGTGCCGATGACCATCCGGTGCGCTCCGCCGTTGCGGTCGATGAGTTCCCGGATCGTCAACCCCGACTCCCTCGCGAAACTGACCGTGGTGTTGAGGAACCCGTGCGAGGACTGCACGGCGCCGAGATCGGCCACCAGCTTGGCGTCCAGCGGTGCGTCGAGGACCAGATCCTCGGGTGCCACGCCGAGTTGTTTTGCAAGCCTGCGCAGTTCGCGCGAGTAGTCGAGCTGCTCGTTGAACTCCTTGAGTCGCCGCAGGGCCTCGGCCTCGGTGGAGCCGACCACCGGAAAGAGCCCTGGCAGCACCAACACCGACCCGCCGGGTCTGCCGAACCGCTCCGCACGAGCGTTGATGTCCGCGTAGAAGCGGCGGGCGTCGTCGATGACGGTCTGCACGGTGAAGACCACGTCGGCCCAGCGGCTCGCCAGATCCTTGCCCTGCTCCGACGAACCGGCCTGCACCAGAACGGGTCTGCCCTGCGGCGTGCGGGGCACGTTGAGCGGGCCCCCGACCCGGTAGTGGGTCCCGACGTGGTCGATGGCCGGTACGGACGTGGAACTGAACACTCCCGATTGGGCATCGGGTGTCAACCCCTCGGCGGGCCACGAATCCCACAGCTTGGTCACGACGTCGACGAACTCGTCGGCCTGCGCGTAACGCTCGTCGTGGGCCGGAAGGTGGTCGAGGCCGAAGTTGCTCGCCGCCGCAGGGTGCATCGTCGTGACGATGTTCCATGCGGCGCGACCGCCGCTGAGTTGGTCGAGAGAAGCGAACCGGCGGGCCAACTCGTAGGGACTGTTGAAGGTCGTCGAGGCCGTGCCGATGAGACCGAGCCGTGAGGTGGCCGCCGCGATCGTCGCGAGGACGAGGGTGGGG
This sequence comes from Mycobacterium sp., assembly GCF_050701675.1. Classification (GTDB taxonomy): domain Bacteria; phylum Actinomycetota; class Actinomycetes; order Mycobacteriales; family Mycobacteriaceae; genus Mycobacterium. Next base: position 1,897 of record NZ_JBOGDD010000191.1, read on the forward strand.
TCCAGCGACTGCCACGGCTTGGTCGGCGGGTTCTCCGCCAACGCGGGCCAGTCCGAGAGGAAGACCGCGTCGAAGGTCGCCTCCTCGGCGATCCTGCCGATCTCGACGAAGTACTGCGGCGTCAAGAAGGACAGCGGATCGGCCTGATGCCGCCATGCGCTCGGATGTTTTCCAGCGTCGGTGATGTTGGCGTTCAGGTGCAGCTGGCGTGCGGGATCTGGGGTCACGGGCCAATCGATTCAGAGCGGGACAGCGGCTGAGAATCGCGTGGAATCACGCGGATCGTCAACGCCTATCGGACTCCGGAGACGTTAGGGACCGGCTACCGCGGCCACAACCATTAATCTCGCAATGCACGAAACTATCCCGCATAGCAGAAAATTCTTGGCAGAAAACTGCAGCACGACGGCGATCATGGCGGGTGATGGTGTAATGACTCATGCCCGTCAGCCAGGCCGACCACCCCGCGGACGGACCCGAACAGACTCAACGCGGAATCGTCAGGTCCGTTCTGAGCGCGTCGGCGCTGCTGGCCAGTTTTCGCGAGGGTCGGCGCGACCTGCGCCTCTCCGACCTGGCTCGCGAGGTGGGGCTGAACGTCAGCACCGCCCACCGGCTGTTGCAGACGCTGGTCACCAGCAAGCTGCTGGTTCAGGACGCCGACAGCGACCGCTACAGTCCCGGCCCGGTGCTCGTCGAGATCGCCAACGGTCTGCTCGCCGCCGACAGGACGGCCAGCACCGCCGAGATCATGAGCGCCCTCGCCGCGCGTACGGGTGAGTCGATCAGCCTCGGGTCCCGCTCGGGCGGAGACGCCGTCGTGTTGATGCACGTGGCCTCGGCCCAGCCGCTGCGCTTCGAGCGCAAGGTGGGCGATCGCATCCCCTTGCATGCCTCCGCGTTGGGCAAGGTGCTGCTGGCGTGGTCGCCCGAGCCGACCGAGGACACGCTGCGTTCGATCGCCCCGCTCGCGGCGGTCACCGGTGACACCATCACCACCGTCCGCGCCATGGCCGCGGATCTGCGCGGGGTTCGTGACCGCGGATACGCCGTGGCCACCGGCGAGGAGGTGCCGGGCATCCGCAGTGTCAGCGCGCCGGTCCTTGACTCCCACGGCACGGCCATCGCCGCAGTGGAGGTATCTGGACCGTCTGACCGTCTACGCGACGGCGACGTGGCGGAGTTCGCCAGGATCCTGGCCGGTGGCGCAGGTGCTATACAACACGTGCCGGACGCGGATCGTCTCTTTTGAGCGGAGAGCCCGCGTCGGGCCAGGCCGGCGAGATCGCGCCCTTGCCCGTCGGAGGATCGCCCGCGTAGGTCGAACCCGTCGGTCGCGCGCCGCGCAGGCTCACCTTGTGCAGGATCCGCGTCGCCGTTCCATAGTCGTTGATACCCCGGTGGATGGTCGACCAGTTGTCCGACAGCACCAACGTTCCCGGCTCCCAACGGATCCGCACGGTGGTCTCGGCACGGGTCAGCCTGGCCAGAAGCAGTGCCAGCAGGGCGTCGCTCTCGTCGGCGCCCAGTCCATCGATCGCCCTGGTGAAGGCGTGGTTGACGAACAACCCCCGTCTGCCGGACCTCGGGTTGGTCACCACGACCGGATGGCGCACCGGCGGCAGATCGGTGATCAGCCGGTCCTCCCAGACGCCGGGTCCGTTGACGTCGAGGTACGACGAGAGGCCCGCGTCGTCGTGAAAGCCGTGCAGCGTGTCGACGAAACCCCGCAGCGGTGCGCTGAGTTGCTCGTAGGCGGCGACCGTCGAGGCGAACTCGGTGTCCCCTCCGGACGGCGGCAGCACCCTGGCGAACAACGCCGTCGTCGACGGCGGTTCCAGCATGTAGGTGATGTCGCTGTGCCAGTAGCTGACCCGACCGTCGGACTGCCTTGCGTCGACGGCCTTGACCTGGTGGTGTTCTCGGCTGATACCGGGTATGACGGGGCTCGACGGCGCGAGCTGGCCGAGCCGCCCCATGAACGAGATCTGCTGGGCCGGTGTCAGAATCTGTTCGCGGAACACCAGCACTAGGTGTTCGGAGAGCGCCTCGCGGATGGCCGCGACCACGGGTTCGGAGAGGGGTTCGCGCAGATCGACACCGCGCACTTCGACCCCGAGCACGGGCGACAGAGTGCGCAACGTCAGCGAGTCCGTATCCACTGCTCGCAGCCTTCCAGTTCGGCCGGCTGCCCGACAAGGTAAAGACTCAGGGCGAGTCCTATCCCCCGCGATCGCCTGCAATCCCGCAGCGCAGGATTCTTTTGCGCAGTGCGAGATAAATGCTGGATAGCCGAGCCGGAGTCGCCTACGTTCGCCTCATGACCGCGCCGTCCCCGATCCTGGCTGAGCCCGACGACCTGCGGGCGCGCCACTTCATCGACGGTCTGGCCCACACCGCGGCAACCATCGCGGCGACCGCCTCCGAGCGGGATGTGCAACGCCGTTATCCCACAACCGAATACGATGCACTCCGGGACGCCGGATTCTGGCGGCTGTCGATCCCCGTCGAGTATGGCGGCCTCGGACTTGGCTACGACACGCTGATGACCGCCGTGATCGAGGTCGCCGCAGCGGACGGCAGCCTCGGGCAGCTTCCGCAGAACCACTTCAGCACCCTCGAGCGGGTGCGGCTGGCCGGGTCTCCCGCCCAACACGCGAGGATCTTCCCGAAGGTGGCCGCAGGCGCCGTCCTCGGAAACGCGAGCGCTGAGCCGCGGGAGCGGCCGCCGGGCGAAGCTGCGACCCGCTTGCAGCCGGTGGAGGGCGGGTACCGGCTCACGGGCCGCAAGGTCTACGCGACGGGCGCGCTGCTCGCCGATCTGGTGGCCGTGCAGGCCCGCGACGACGACGGCCAACAGGTGTTCGCCCTCGTCGACCGGCATGCGCCGGGGGTCGTCATCACCGACGACTGGTCCGGCTTCGGCCAGCGCACGACCGCATCGGGCACCGCCGTTTTCGACGACGTGCTGGTCGCGGAACTCGACGTTCTGCGCGCAGCACCCGATCCCCGTCTGACTTACCGCATCTCGGCCCACTCGCAGCTGTTGCACTGCGCCATCGACGCAGGCATCGCCGAGGGCGCGCTGCGCGCAGCCATCCGACTGGCCCGCGAGGTGCACGGCGGCCGTGGCAGCGGTGCAACCGATTTCGCCGACGACGTCCTCGGCGTGGCGAAACTCGGTGAGTCGTGGATCGCCGTCCGGAGCGCGCAGGCGCTGGTGCACGACGCCGCCCAGCGTCTCGACGCGCTCACCGACACCAGCCGACTCGAGGACGTGCTCGACGCGTTCTACGGTGTGGCGGCGGCCAAGTCGGTGTCGACCGAGACCGCCTTGACGGTGACCGCCGCACTGATCGACGTCGGCGGCGCCAGTTCGACCAGGACGGCGCTGGGCCTGGACCGGTACTGGCGCGACGCGCGCACGCACACGGTGCACGACGCCGTGCGCTGGAAGCCGTACTCCATCGGCCGCCGCCTCATCGGCGGCGACGTCGCCGATCCGTGGAGCATCGGCCACCCCTACGTTCCGTTTGCCCAACTGCAGCAAGCGAGCGCCCCCTTCAACCACTACGCGGAAGTTGATCATCGATGAGCGCTCCCTCCTTCACCACCACCCGGCTCGGCAAGCTGTACCAGGGCGACCCCCTTCCCGTCGTCACCGAGGCCACCACGTACTACCCGGCGGGTGCGGTGACCTTCGGTGTCGAGGGGCGTGCCTTGTTCGCAGCGGGCGATGATGCGCCGTGGGCCGGTGGCCCCACCCTTCACGTGTTCGAAACCGCCTCCGGCAAGGAGCATCTGCGCTTCGACGCCTTCCCAGGCGAGGAGCACTACCACTACCTCACCCCGGGCGTGCAGAACCACTGGATCGGCTTCGACACCGTCGCCGACGGTGAGTTCATCGAGTGGCTGCTGGACAGGGTGCGGACCAAACTGCCCGAGCTGCTGCGCTTCGCGGGAGCGACCGAGCTCGCCACCGAGGTCGACCCGACGGTGATCGCGGGCGTCCTAGACGAGGTGCAGACACACCTTCGCAGCCGGGATCTTCGGCTCGACGCGAGCACCGCTTCGACCATCGCGCCGGACGAACTGGTGGCGCGGCTCGACGACGGCGCCGAGATCGCCCTGCTCGACGTGCGCGAGCGCGGCGTCACCGCGCGCGAGGGCACGCTGTTGCTCGCCACTCCACTTCCGTTGTCCGAGATCGAATTCCGGATCCGGCGGTTCGTACCCCGATTGTCGACGCCGATCGTCGTCATCGATGACGGTTCCGGCGTCCTGGCAGCGGCTGCGACCTCGATCCTCGCCAAGCTCGGCTACACCGCCGTGCTGACGCTCGCAGGCGGCACGGCAGGCTGGGCCGAGGCCGGTCTCGAGCTGTACACCTCGGTGCAGGCGCTTGGCCAGTCGTTCGGGGAGTTCCTCGAGCGCGCCGAGCACACCCCGCACGCCACGGTGGACGAGGTGCAGGCGCTGGTCGACGCGGGTGAGGACGTGCTGTTCCTGGACAGTAGGCCGATCGAGGAGTTCACCGCCCACAGCCTCCCGCAGGGCATCTCCGCGCCGGGCGCCGAGATCGTCGCCCGCGGACTGGATCTCATCACTTCGCCGGAGACCGTCGTCGTGGTCAACTGCGCCGGGCGCACCCGAAGCATCGTCGGCGCCCAGGCGTTGATCAATGCAGGTGTCACGAACCGGATCGTCGCCCTCGAGGGCGGAACGATGTCCTGGTCGCTGGAAGGGCGCGCGCTGGCGCACGGACTGCACCGCCAAGCTGCCGCGCCGGCCAGTCCCGCCGGCAAGGCGCACACCGAGGCGTCGGCCCGATTGTTCGACCGCTTCGGTATCGCGAGGATCGGCTGGGACGGCGCAGGCCGGTTGCAGTCCGATCCCGAAAACACCACCTACCTGGTGGACGTTCGGACGCCCGAGGAGTACGCCGCCGATCACGTCGACGGCTCCATCTCCGCGCCCAGCTGGGACATCGCGCCGTGGGCCTTCCGGCATCTTGCGACCCTGAACGCGAACATCGTGGTGATCGACGACGCCGCGGGACTGCGCGCGGCGCTCACCGGTTCCTGGCTCGTACAGCTGGGCTGGGCCAAGGTCTCGGCATTGCTGATCGAGGACGTGCCCGCTGCGGCTCGCACGACCGGTCCGGAACCGTCGTCGTTCACCGGAACCCCCAGCGATGTCGTGCTGATCGAACCCGGCGACCTGCAACGTGACCCGGCCCAATTCACCATCGTCGACGTGGCACGCAGCGACGTCCACGCCGCAGGACACGTTCCCGGCGCGCACTGGGCCACCCGCTCCTCGCTCATCGCCGACCCGCAGTCCATCCCCGGCTCCGGTACCGTCGGGGTCACCTCCCCCGACGGCGTCCTGGCAGCTCTCGTCGCCGCCGACCTCGCAGGTCGGACGGACCGCCAGGTGGTCGCGGTGCGTGGTGGCACCGAGGGCTGGCTCGATGCTGGACACACGTTGGAATCGCAACTCTCGCAGGCCATCTCCGCGGTGGACGACGTGGCGCTCAGTCCCTGGCAACAGACCGATCAGCACGCCGCCTTCCAGGAGTACCTGCGCTGGGAGGTCGCGCTCGTCGAGCAACTCGACCGTGACGTGACCACACCGTTCGCGGTGAAGTAAGGCGACCGTGGATCTGCAACTGCAGGGCAAACGCGCCATCGTCACGGGTGGCAGCCGTGGCATCGGGTTCGCAATCGCCGCGGCATTGGCGGCCGAAGGCGTCCACGTCGTCATTGCCGCCCGCGACCTCGCCCGGCTCCAGGCCGCAGCGGCCGAACTCAACGAACGCGGGGGCGGCACCGTGCACGCCATCGCCGCCGACACGGGTCGTGACGACTCGGTGCGAGATCTGGTGCAGCGCAGCGCCGAAACACTTGGCGGGGTCGACATCCTGGTCAACAACGCGGCCAATCAGGTGGTCGGCAACCCACCGCCCGATCTCGCGGGAACCACCGACGAGGCGTTCTTCGAGGACGTCAACGTCAAGGTCGTCGGCTACCTGCGGACCGCGCGGGCCGTGGCACCGCTGCTCACTGCGCAGGGCTGGGGCCGCATCATCAACGTCAGCGGATTGGGCGCACGCCAGACCCGCTCCATCGTGCGGACCATCCGCAACGTCAGCATCGCGGGCCTGACGAAGAACCTCGCGGACGAACTCGGCCGCCATGGCGTCAACGTCACGGTCGTCCATCCCGGTCCCACCCGCACCCCCGAGCTGACGGCGAGTCTCACCGCGGCTGCGTTGGATCGCGGCGCCGGGGTGCACGAATTGGAGCGCGAACTCGTCGACAACGCCGTCGACCGACTGGTGGATTGCACCGAAGTCGCCGACGTCGTGACGTTCCTCGCCTCACCACGCAGCTCGGCCATCAATGGCGACGCCGTCGCCGTCGGCGGTGGCGCACTCGGCGCCGTGTACTACTGACGCATCAGGAGGACCCGCCGCAATGACGGCCACCGAACACCGCTCACCACTCGACATCGGCGGACAGCCGAGCCAGGCCGAGCGGTGGCCCACCGCAGCCCGATTCGGCGTTGCCGACGTGCTCAGCGACCTCTCGGCACGGGCGTCGGAGCGCGACGCCACCCGCGAGAGTCCTGCTGCCGAGATCAGACGACTACAGCGGGCTGGTATCCCGGCGCTACGGATCCCCGAAGCGCTTGGCGGGCGGGGTATCTCGCTTCCCACGCTCTTCGCGTTCGTGGCCGAGCTCGCGGAAGCCGATCCCAGCGTTGCGCATGCATTGCGCAATCACTTCGCCTTCGTGGAGCTGACGCTGCGGAGCCCACCGGGCAGCGTTCGGCGTGGGTACCTGGCAGGCATCGTCGACGGCGACCTGGTCGGTGGGTCGTTCAGCGAGCTGCGGGCCAGCAAGGCGGGCATCGCGGACTTCAGCACCGCACTGTCGTCCCGCGACGATCGCTACGTCCTCAACGGCGAGAAGTTCTACAGCACCGGCAACGTCTACTGCGACGTGCTGTTCGTCAAGGCGGTCGATCAGAACCGAGAGCCGGTCACGGTGGTGGTGCCTACGACCCGCGCCGGCGTCGACGTCACCGACGACTGGGACGGCATCGGCCAACGGCTGACCGGTAGCGGCTCGACCCGGTGTCACGACGTGGAGGTAGTCCCACGCGACATCCTGCCCGAGCGGGAGTTCACCGACGAGAGCCGTTCGTACTCGGCAACTTTCCCCCAGCTGTACCTCACCACCGTGATTGCGGGCATTCTGCGGGCGATCACCGCCGAAGCCGTCGAGCTGGTTCAGGGCAGGCGTCGCAACTACTACCACGGCAGTGCCGACGAACCACGGCACGAGCCCGCCGTACAGACCACCGTCGGGCAGATCTCGGTCAACGGTCACGCTGCAGGCGCGATCGTCGAGACGGCAGCGCGCTCGCTCGCCAGCGCGTGGGACACGCACGGTCCCGACCGCGAGGATGCGCTGTTGCAGGCATCCTTGGATGCCGCCCGCGCCAAGATCAGCGTGGACGATCTCGCCGCCCGCACCGGCTGGCTGCTCTTCGAGACGGGTGGGGCGACGTCGGTCCGCGGTGGACTCAACTTGGATCGACACTGGCGCAACGCGAGAACTCTGGCTTCACACAACCCCGACAGTTACAAGCTGCGGTATCTGGGCGACTATCTACTCAACGGCGTGACCCCACCGAAGGGGAGCTTCTTCTAGAATCTGCGCGATCGCAATGGCGGCAACGGGTCCAGCGCATACGCTTCACTCATATCGAGGAAACCCGTTCTCCTGAAAGGCCATCCCGTGAGCGAGCACACCTATCGAATCGTCGAGATCGTTGGCACGTCGCCCGACGGGGTGGATGCCGCCATCCGCAACGGTGTCAGCCGCGCCGCGCAGACGCTGCGTGGACTCGACTGGTTCGAAGTTCAGTCAGTGCGCGGTGAACTGGAAGACGGTCAGGTGGCCCACTTCCAGGTGACGCTCAAGGTCGGTTTCAGGCTGGAATAGGTGGGACGGGCCATCCGGCTCGTTCACACCTCGTCGTCGAGCAACTGTGCCGCTTCCACGACATCGTTCGGCGTGATGGCCGCGCGACTGCGCAACGTCTCGATCGCGCGCTCCACGAGCGCGGGCGTGAGCCATGTGTACTCGTCGAACAACTGCGCGCACGCGGCCAGCGCAGGCCGGTTGCCCACTGAGAAGAAGTCGGGCCAGTATTCACGCGCGCGATACGAGGCGATCGCCGCGGTAGCGCGCCCCGCGACGCTGCCTCCGCTGGAGAGTTCGGCGTAGACCGCGTCGGCCTCGTCGTCACCCATGACGTCGCGCATCCACTCGAACGGCCCCAGATCGTTCATTCCAGACTCCCTGCCCCCCAAGCGCTGCGATGACGTATCCGAACCCCCATCGACGCTAGGCGCGGACACCGGTCCCGCCGACATTAGGAATCGCGCTGAGTCCAAGGACCCCTCGACACGGCCGGGACCGCCTATAAATCAGACCGATTCTCGGTGCTGTCCTACCAGGGCCGGATCGCTAGTGTCAGCTGCCTGAGGCGCGGCGGCGCACACGAAGGCAAGGAGCTCGCCCATGGCAGACAAGGCTGAGCAATCGCCGCGAGTCGATCGTCGGCTGGCGGGACTGCCCTGGCTGAGCGTGGTCGGTGTCGTCGCGATCGTTCTGGCCGGGGTCCTGATCACGGTGAAGAACCTTCCGGACGCCACCCCGAACCAGCTACTCAACGTGTCATACGATCCCACGCGCGAGGTCTACGCCGCACTCGACCCGAAGTTCGCGGAACAGTACCGCCAACGGGCCGGGATCACGGTTGACGTCAGGCAATCACACGGCGGTTCTGGGCGACAGGCACGCAACGTCATCGACGGCTCTGAGAAGGCGAACGTCGTGTCGCTCGCGCTCATCAGCGACGTCGACGCTCTGCAGAAGCGCGGGCTGATCGCCCCCGACTGGCAGAAGCGGCTGCCCAACAATTCGGTGGCCTACACGTCGACGATCGTGTTCGTCGTCCGCAAGGGCAACGCCAAGGACATCCACGACTGGCCAGATCTGGTCAAGGATGGGGTGGCAGTCGTAACACCGGATCCACGCACCTCCGGCAACGGTCAGCTGAGCTTCCTCGCAGGCTGGGGATCTGTCACCACCCGCGGCGGCACCGCCGCGCAGGCACTCGACTACCTGAAGGGCCTGTATCGCCACGTCGCGGTCTTCGACGCGGGAGCCCGGAGTTCGGCCAGCAGCTTCGCCGTCCAACAGGTCGGGGACGTGCACCTCACCTGGGAGAACGAGGCGCTGCGCGAGGTCGCCGACAGCAAGGGTGAACTGGAGATCGTGTACCCGCCGGTGAGCATCAAGGCCGAACCCGCCGTCGCCTGGGTCGACGCCAACGACACCGACGCGAAGACCGTCGCCAATGCCAAGGCGTACCTCGAATACCTCTTCACCGACCCCGCGCAGGAGGTGTTCGCGCAATACGGCTACCGACCGGTGAACCCCGCGATCCTGGCCAAGCACGCCGACCGGCTGCCGAGTCTCACCCTGTTCCCCGTCACCGCCATCGCGAAGGACTGGGCCGACGCGCGGCAGAAGTTCTTCGCCGACAACGGCATCTACGACGTCGTCTCCGCATCCGCTCCGGCGGCGCCAGGGCGCATCGTCCCCAACGTGCAAGGGAGTTGACGTCATGAGTCTTGCGGTGAACTACTCGTGGATCAAGGGCCGCAGCGACCTCGTCGCCGGCCTCACCGTCGCCGCCGTGGCGCTGCCTCAGGGCATCGCCTATGCACTGATCGCGGGCGTGGATCCGAAGTACGGCGTCTACTCCGCGATCGTGATCACGGCCATCGCGTCGATCTTCGGATCCTCGGCACACCTGATCAACGGACCGACGAGTGCGATCTCGCTTCTGGTGTTCAGTTCGTTGGCGTTCATCGATCCGGAGAACCGCACGGCGCTCTTCGAAGCGTTGTTCGTCCTCAGCGTGCTTGTCGGCGTCTTCCAGATCCTGATCGCGGTGTTCAAGCTCGGCGACCTGACGCGCTACATCTCCGAATCGGTGATCATCGGCTTCATGTTGGCGGCGGCCCTTCTGCTCGCCATCGGGCAGATCGGCAACGCCATCGGGGTGAAGGACAAGGGCAACGGCCACATGCAGGTGCTGCACCGCCTCTACCTCACCCTGTTCCATGGTGACGCGATCAACTTCCGGGCGCTGCTGCTGAGCGTGACGGCCGTCGTGGTGGCAGTCGTCGGGCGCAGGCTCGTCAAACAGTTCGGTTGGCCGCAGATCGATCTGCTGGCCGTGCTGGTCGTCGCGGCGCTCATCGCGTTCGCGGCGGGATGGTCGATCCCGGGGACCGACGGCAAGTCGGCGGTGTCGGTTGCGGCAAAGGTGCCGCAGAGCTTGCCCACTCCACACATCCCGATTCTCGACCTGGGCTCACTCGCCGAACTTTCGCAGGGCGCATTGGCCATCGCCTTCATCGGCCTCATCGAGGCGTTGTCGATTGCGAAGGCCATTGCGCACCAGTCACAGCAGAAGATCGACTACAACCGTCAGATCCTGGCCGAGGGCCTCGCCAACCTCGCAGGCGGCTTCTTCCAGAGCATTCCGGGGTCGGGCTCGCTGTCCCGGTCGGCGATCAACTTCCAGGCCGGCGCGGCGACCCGTTTCTCGGGAATCGTGGCCGCAGCGACGGTGGCGGTGGCTCTGCTCTTGTTCGCCCCACTGCTGCACTACGTTCCGACCGCCGCGCTGGCGGGGCTGCTACTCGTCACCGCGGCACGGCTCGTCGACTACAAGCGGTTGATCGCCACGGTGAAGGCGTCACGGTACGACGCGGGACTCGTCGTGATCACCGCACTCAGCGGGGTGCTGTGGGATCTCGACAAGGCAGTCCTGCTCGGGATCGTGCTGTCGATCCTGCTGTTCGTGCCGCGCGCGGCCAAGCTCAAGGCGGCCGAGTTGACGATCACGCAGGAACGCGTGGTGCGTGAGCGGCTACCCGACGACCCGGTCGACCCGTCGACGGTCATCTACGACCTCGAGGGCGAGCTGTTCTTCGGGGCCGCACCGGAACTGGACCGCTACTTCGACACGCTGAGGTCGCGCATCCACGACGATGGCATCCAATTCGTCATCCTGCGACTGAAGCGAGTGCGCGATCCCGATGCCGTGTGCATCGAGCGCCTCGAACACTTCCTCCGCGAGGAAGACGGTCACGACGTCAACGGTCACCGCGTGACGATCCTGCTTGCCGGCGTCCGGCCCGACACCCTGAAAGTGTTGAGGAACATCGGTTTCGACGAGTGGTTCCCTGCCGAGCAGGTCTTCCCGGAGGAGGACCAGGAGTACTCCGCCACGCTACGGGCCGTGCGTTACGTCCGTGCGAAGCTCGACGGCGACGAACCGCGTCAGCGAGTTGTCGACGAACCGGACAAGGACCGGCGCGAGGATCCGCTCTACTACCTCGTCTGAGCAACGACGCGACGCGAGGACGGCCAGGAACGCCAGCCGCCGAAGACAATTGGAGACGCTCCCACGGTCTTCGGTGGCGTCGCCTTCGCGGCGAGGGTGCCGATCTTGAAGTGATTGTGGGCGAAGACGCCGTGCCCGCAACAGGTTCGGGCTGCGCTAATGCCGGTGATTCGGTGCGCTCCAGTCGTAACTGCGTTTCATGTGGTTGATCCGCCCTTCGGGCCCGGTCGGCCATTTCACCTTGTCGCGCGCGGCGGTGTTCGAACTCGCGGCGGACCGCGCCGGGTTTACTCACCCGTGGGATCGCCACACTGCGCACCCCGAGGTCGTGCAGATCGCGTTGCACCGATGCCTGGCCGTCACCGCGGTCGGCAGTCACCGCCCGCGGAGCGTGTGCGGTACGCGCAGCGATCCGTGCGACCGCCGGCACCAGTTGCGGGGCGTCGGGCGGGTTGCCGACCTCGACGTCATGATCGAGGATGACCCCGTCGGCGTCGTCGATGATCTGGGCTTTGTAACCGAACTCGACGGGGGTTCCCAGCCGCCCTTTGCGGATCAGGCGGGCATCGACGCCGGGCGGTGCGCAGCCAGGCCCGACTCCTTCACCTCGAAGTACCTAGTTGGTTGTGGGTGGTGGTTGCGGTTGGAAGGGTTGGTACCACCACCAGTCGGCGCGTTCGCCGGTCGGCCCCGAGTAGGGTGCG
>NZ_JBOGDD010000192.1:0-7969 GCF_050701675.1 Mycobacterium sp.
CCGTCACGGAGAACCCGACGGTCTGCTGACCGGGTTCCAGCGGCACGGCCTCGGCCATCGCGGCGCGTGGCATCGGCGTCGGGGTGGGCGGGTTGGGGCCCGGGGACCCTGAAACTTCGGAGATGGAGATGACCTTGCCCAGCGACAGTCCGGACAGTTGCGCGTACTGATCGGCGCGGTCCTTCGCGTCGTTGAAGGCACGTGCGCGGGCGTCCTTCACCAACTGCGAATCGTCCTCGATCGAGTAGGTGACGGAGTTGATCCGGGTGGCGTCACCGCCGTTGTTGGTGATGAGCGCCAAGATGTTCGACGCCGTGTCGACCTTGCGGATCTTTACGTCGATGGAATTGCCGGCCCGGTACCCGGAGATGGTGGAGCCGTCGATGTTGTACTGCGGTTGCAGCGACACCTGCGAGGTGCTGATGTCCTTCTTGTCGATGCCGGCACCACCGAGGGCGTTGATGACCGCCTGCTGACGCTGGCTGGTCTGGTTCAGCGCCGCGGTGATGTCGGGCGCCGTCGCCTCCATGGACGCCGACACCGTCAAGGTGTCGGGGGTGCCCTGGACCTTGCCGCTCCCGACCACCGTCACCTGCCGTGTCGCGCTGGCGTCGGAGGACTTCGGGGACGGCGGCGTGGAGTCACACGCGGTGACACCCAGGGCAAGTGCCGCAGCGATCGCGGCGAGGCAGATTCGGACCGGTGCACGGTGTGCAAGGGGCATGTTCGCACCCTAGCGGCTGCCCCGGTTCGCCCAGCTAGATCAGTTCAGTCCGGCCAGGAATTCCAGTAGCACCGCATTGACCTCTTGCGCGCGCTCCTGCTGCAACCAGTGCCCGGCGCCGTCGAGCAGCACCTCGCGGTAGTCGCCGGTGACCACGTCGTGCACGCGGTGGCGCGGTGTGAACGTCAGCACCGGGTCGGCGCTGCCGGCCAGGAACAGGGTTGGCACGGCGATGGTCGTGGCCGGGGTCACCTCCGTGAGTTCCCAGTTCCGGTCGAAATTCCGGTACCAGTTCAGCGGGCCGGTGAACCCGGTCCGCTCGAACGCCGCCACGTAGTGGTCGAACTCGTCGGAACTGATCCAGTCCGGCAGTGGCGGCAGCGGCTGGTCGGCCAACTCGGTGGCCGGCGCGGTGATTCCCTGCATGACGACCATCCGCGCCATGGTGTCGCGGACGTCGCGGGCCATCTGCCCGTCGGCCACCCCGGGTTCCTGGAAATGCAGGATGTAGAAGAACCCGTCCCCGACCAGCCGGCGCCAGATCCGGGTCGGCGGTTCGGTCGCCCGCGGCACCGGAGGCACGCTCAGCGCGGCCACCGCCGCCACCCGGTCCGGGTGCAGCAGCGCGAAGTTGCACACCACCGGCGAACCCCAGTCGTGGCCGATCATCACCGCGCGTTCGGCGCCGACGTCATCCAGCAGGCCCGCGAGGTCACCCGTCAGCGCCACGATGTCGTAGTCCTCGACGGCACCGGGGCGCGACGAACCGCCGTAGCCGCGCTGGTCAGGGGCGATGACGTGATAGCCGGCCGCCGCCAGCGCCGGGATCTGGTGGCGCCACGAATACGCGAGTTCCGGGAAGCCGTGGGCCAGCACCACGACGGGTGCACCCCGCTCGCCGGCCTCGAGAATCCGCAGGGTGACGCCGTTGGTTCGGACTGACCGCAGGGTCGGGGTGAGCACCGATCCACCAAAGCACACGCGGATCTCACGGTGGGAACTGCTGATCGTTGGCATAGCGGTAGCCTGAAAGTTCTCAACTGCGCTCATTGGAAGGACCGGGCCGGCTCGCACCTGCCGGCGAATGACATCGATGAACCGAAAAAACGTGATCCGCACCCTCACCGCGATCGCGGTGGTGTTGCTGCTGGGTTGGTCCTTCTTCTACTTCAGCGATGACACCCGCGGGTATAAACCCGTCGACACATCGGTGGCGATGGCGCAGATCAGCGCCGACAACGTCAAGAGCGCCCAGATCGACGACCGCGAACAGCAGGTCCGTCTGGAGCTGAAGTCGGGCAACGGCGACACCGAGAACAGCGACAAGATCATCACCAAGTACCCCAACGGGTTCGGTGTCGACCTGTTCAACGCGCTGACCGCGAAGAACGCGAAGACCAACACGGTGGTCAACCAGAGCAGCCTGCTCAGCTCGCTGCTGATCTACATGCTGCCGCTGCTGCTGCTGGTCGGCCTGTTCGTGATGTTCTCCCGCATGCAGACCGGCGGCCGGATGGGCTTCGGTTTCGGCAAGTCGAAGGCCAAGCAGCTCGGCAAGGACATGCCCAAGACCACCTTCGCCGACGTGGCCGGTGTGGACGAGGCCGTCGAAGAGCTGTACGAGATCAAGGACTTCCTGCAGAACCCCAGCCGCTACCAGGCGCTCGGGGCCAAGATCCCCAAGGGCGTGCTGCTGTTCGGTCCGCCCGGCACCGGCAAGACCCTGCTGGCGCGCGCCGTGGCCGGCGAAGCGGGAGTTCCGTTCTTCACGATTTCGGGTTCCGACTTCGTCGAGATGTTCGTCGGCGTCGGCGCCTCCCGGGTGCGCGACCTGTTCGAACAGGCCAAGCAGAACAGCCCGTGCATCATCTTCGTCGACGAGATCGACGCCGTCGGCCGCCAGCGCGGCGCAGGCCTCGGCGGTGGGCACGACGAACGCGAGCAGACGCTCAACCAGTTGCTGGTCGAGATGGACGGCTTCGGCGAGCGCCAGGGCGTCATCCTGATCGCGGCGACCAACCGGCCCGACATCCTCGACCCGGCCCTGCTGCGGCCCGGCCGGTTCGACCGGCAGATCCCGGTGTCCAACCCCGACATCGCGGGCAGGCGTGCCGTGTTGCGCGTGCACTCGCAGGGCAAGCCGATCGCGGACGACGCCGACCTGGACGGACTGGCCAAGCGCACGGTTGGGATGTCCGGCGCGGACCTGGCCAACGTCATCAACGAAGCCGCGCTTCTGACGGCGCGTGAGAACGGGACCATCATCGCCGGGGCGGCACTCGAAGAGGCCGTCGACCGTGTCGTCGGTGGCCCCCGCCGCAAGGGCCGCATCATCAGCGAGCACGAGAAGAAGATCACCGCCTACCACGAAGGCGGCCACACGCTGGCGGCATGGGCGATGCCCGACATCGAGCCCATCTACAAGGTGACCATCCTGGCGCGCGGCCGCACCGGCGGTCACGCCGTCGCCGTGCCCGAGGACGACAAGGGCCTGATGACCCGCTCGGAGATGATCGCGCGCCTGGTGTTCGCGATGGGTGGCCGCGCCGCTGAGGAACTGGTGTTCCGCGAGCCGACGACCGGCGCGGTGTCCGACATCGACCAGGCCACCAAGATCGCTCGCGCCATGGTCACCGAGTACGGCATGAGCTCCAAGCTCGGCGCGGTGAAGTACGGCACCGAGCACGGTGACCCCTTCCTCGGCCGCACCATGGGCAACCAGGCCGACTACAGCCACGAGGTGGCGCGCGACATCGACGACGAGGTGCGCAAGCTGATCGAGGCCGCCCACACCGAGGCGTGGGACGTGCTCACCGAATATCGCGACGTGCTCGACATCCTGGCGGGCGAACTGCTGGAGAAGGAGACGCTGCACCGCGCCGAGCTCGCGGCCATCTTCAAGGACGTCAAGAAGCGTCCCCGGCTGACCATGTTCGACGACTTCGGTGGCCGCGTGCCGTCGGACAAGCCGCCGATCAAGACACCGGGCGAACTCGCGATCGAGCGTGGCGAGCCGTGGCCGCCGCCGATGCCCGAGCCCGCCTTCAAGGCGTCGATCGCCGCGGCGAGCCAGGCGGCCGATGCCAAGAACGGTTCCAACGGTTCGCATGGCAACGGATCGGGTCCCACCAACGGCGCGGCCCCCAATGGCGCACCGGCTGGACCCACACAGCCGAACTACGGGGCACCCGCAGGCTGGCACGCGCCGGGCTGGCCGCCGCAGAATCCGGGCCAGTATCCGCCAGCACCGCCGTCCGGCTGGGCGCCGCCGAACCAGGGTGGCTACGGCTATCCGCCGCCGTACAACCAGCCCTACCCGCCGTATCAGCCGTACCCGCAGCCACAGCATCCCGGCCCACGGGGTAACGCGCCGGTCAACCCGCAGGCGCCGAACCCGCACGACGACAAGGGCTCCGAAGACGGGCCCGCCACGCCGCCACCCGGCTGACATGAGCGAAAGGCTCCGATGACGAAGCCCGGTTCGAGGACGAACTCCACCACGGTCAACAATTCGCACCCCTTCGTTCCTGCGGAGTTCGACCAGGAGCGCGCCGAGAAGGCCGTCCGGGAGTTGCTGTACGCGATCGGCGAGGACCCGGAGCGTCCAGGCCTCCTCGAAACGCCCGCCCGTGTGGCGAGGGCGTATCGGGAGATGTTCGCCGGGCTGTACAGCAATCCCGACGACATGCTCAACACCACGTTCGACGAACAGCACGACGAACTGGTGCTGGTGAAGTCGATTCCGATGTACTCCACCTGCGAGCACCATCTGGTGGCCTTCCACGGCGTCGCACACGTCGGCTACATCCCAGGGGTGGACGGCCGGGTCACGGGTTTGTCGAAGCTGGCAAGGGTGGTCGACCTGTACGCCAAGCGGCCGCAGGTGCAGGAGCGGCTCACCGGTCAGGTCGCCGACGCGGTGATGCGCAAGCTGGATCCGCGCGGCGTCATCGTCGTCGTCGAAGCCGAGCACCTCTGCATGGCGATGCGGGGGGTCCGCAAGCCCGGAGCCACCACCACGACCTCGGCGGTGCGCGGGCAGTTCAAGACCGACTCCACCCTGCGTGCCGAGGCGCTGGATCTCATTCTGCGCAAGTGAACGCCACGCGGGTGCAGGTGATGGGGGTCGTGAACGTCACCGACGACTCCTTCTCGGATGGTGGTCTCTTCCTGGATCGTGACCGCGCCGTGGAACACGGACTCGCCCTCGTCGCCGCCGGCGCCGCCGTGGTCGACGTCGGGGGTGAGTCGACGCGCCCGGGAGCCACCAGGATCGACGCGGCCGTCGAGAGCGCCAGAGTGTTGCCGGTCATCAAGGGACTTGCCGGACAAGGGGTCACGGTCAGCATCGACACGATGCACGCGGCCGTCGCACGCGCGGCGCTCGAGAACGGTGCGAAGATCGTCAACGACGTGTCCGGCGGCCGGGCCGATCCCGCAATGGCGTCGTTGGTCGCCGAGGCGGGCGTGCCGTGGATCCTCATGCATTGGCGCTCGATCGACCCGGACGATCCGCACGCGGTGCCTGCGTACGGCGACGTGGTGACCGACGTTCGCGACGAGCTGCTGGCAAGCGTCGACGCAGCGGTCGCCGCGGGTGTCGACCCGACCAAGTTGATCATCGATCCCGGACTGGGTTTCGCGAAGTCCGCCCAGCACAACTGGAGGCTGTTGGCAGCGCTGCCGGAGTTCGTCGGCACCGGCATCCCGGTGCTCGTCGGCGCCTCCAGGAAGCGCTTCCTCGGAACGTTGCTCGCGGACGGTGACGGCGAGGTGCGGCCGCCGGACGGCAGGGAGACCGCCACCGCGGTCATCTCCGCATTGGCCATGATGCACGGGGCGTGGGGCGTCCGCGTGCACGACGTGCAGGCATCCGTCGACGCCCTCAAGGTCGTCGAGGCGTGGGAGGGTGAGCAGCATCGTGACTGACCGAATCGAGTTGCGCGGCTTGGCCGTTCGCGGCAACCACGGCGTATTCGACCACGAGCGGCGCGACGGTCAGGACTTCGTCGTCGACGTCACGGTCTGGCTCGACCTCGCCGCCGCCGCGGCGAGTGACGACCTCGCCGATACCGTCGACTACGGAGCGTTGGCGCAGCTGGCCGCCGACGTCGTCGCCGGACCGCCGCGCAACCTCATCGAAACGGTCGCCGCCGAGATCGCCGACGCGGTGATGGCCGACGAGCGGTTGCACGCCGTCGAGGTCGTCGTGCACAAGCCCGACGCGCCGATCCCACTCACCTTCTCCGACGTGGCGGTGGTGGCGCGGCGGTCGCGGCGCAACGGCAGCGGCAGCCGATGACGTCCGTCGTGCTCTCGATCGGTTCCAACATCGGTGACCGTCTTGCGCATCTGCAGTCGGTCGTCGACGGTCTCGGCTCGTCCGTGCGCGGCGTTTCGCCGGTCTACGAGACCGACGCGTGGGGAGGGGTCGAGCAGGGGCCGTTCCTCAACGCCGTGCTCATCGCCGACGACCCGTCGCTCGACTGTCACGGCTGGTTACGGCGAGGTCAGGAACTCGAACAAGCGGCCGACCGAAAACGCGAACAACACTGGGGGCCACGGACACTCGACGTCGACGTGATCTGCTGCCGGGACGGCGCACGCGAGGTGTCCAGTGCCGACGAGGTGCTGACGTTGCCCCACCCCTACGCCCACCGGCGGGCCTTCGTGCTGACCCCGTGGCTCGCCGCCGACCCGGCGGCGACCCTGGTGGTGAACGGTGCGGCCCGACCCGTCGCGCAGCTGCTGACCGAATTGGATGCGACGGAGCGGGGCGGGGTCCGCCTCGTCGACCTCGCGCTGGTGATCTGATGGGGCCGACGCGCAAGCGCGACCTCGCGGTCGGCGCGGTCCTCGTCGCGGTCGTCGGCTACGTGGTGGCGGCGCGGTTCTACGGGTCGTTCCCACCGATCACCGTGTGGACGGGGCTGTCATTGCTCGTCGTGGCGGCGGCGGAGGCAGGCTGGGGTTTCCACGTCAGGTCGAAGATCCGCGCGGGCAAGATCGGCGACGCTTCGGGCTGGCTGCACCCGCTCGCCGTGGCACGTGCCGTGATGATCGCGAAGGCGTCGGCATGGGTCGGTGCGCTCGCACTCGGTTGGTGGTTGGGCGTCGTGACCTTCTTCGTCCCGAACCGAAGCGTCCTGAGGGTGGCGGGTGAGGGCAGCACGGGCGCCGTGGTGGCGGCGGTGAGTGCGCTGGCACTGGTGATCAGTGCGCTGTGGCTCCAGCATTGCTGCAAGTCGCCGGACGAACCACCAGAGGACGCCGACGGTGCCCCGGGATAGCTGCCGTGAGCAGCTGACCAGGACGAATCGCCGAAGCGGTCGTCACGCGATGCGGCGTGTCACAGGTACAGTCGGCGCATGACCGAACCGACTCGTGGGGCCCGCGCTCGCCGCGGAAACCGCAGGCCGGGCTCGTTGCTGCTGACGACGTTGCTGGTGCTCGCCATCGTGGCCAGTTCGGCGCTGGTCTTCACCAACAAGGTCGAACTTCTCAAGCTTGCCGTCATCGTCGCGCTGTGGGCGGCGGTGGTCGCCGCGTTCGTGTCCTTCATCTACCGGAGGCAGTCCGACATCGACCAGGCGAAGTCGCGCGACCTCAAGCTGGTGTACGACCTGCAACTCGATCGCGAGATCTCCGCGCGTCGCGAGTACGAGCTCTCGATCGAGTCGCAGCTGCGGCGCGAGCTTGCCTCGGAACTGCGCGCCGAGACCTCCGATGAAGTGGCGGCACTGCGCGCGGAGCTGGCCGCGCTGCGGGCGAATCTCGAGATGATCTTCGACACCGATCTGCAGAGTCGGCCCGCCATCGAAACCGAGCGCACCACGGTGCACACGTTCGGGGATTGGGACAGCGTCGGTCAGGGTGGTGCGGCGCAGGAGCGCGGTGACCGGAGCATCGGTCCAGGGCGGGTCATCAGCAGCCGCATCGACACCGAGGCGTCGGAGGACTTCGACGCGAACACCGACCCCAAAACCGAGGAAAGCCCGATCATCGACGTGCCCGCGGTATCGCAGCCGCAGGATGACGAATGGTCCCTGCAGAACCCAGTTGGTGCACACCGCAGGCCGTCGGAACCCGAACCCGACGAAACCGGATGGCGAGCGCCGCGCCAGGAGCCACCGTCGCGGGAGGAGGGTCGGCGACGCGCACCCGAGCCGAGCCCCGCACCGGAACCCGCCCCGACGCCCGACGTCCGCGGGCCGTGGGTTCCACCCCCACCGCCACCGCCACCCC
>NZ_JBOGDD010000193.1:0-8224 GCF_050701675.1 Mycobacterium sp.
GTCAACGACTTTGCGGCCATCGGCGCACTTGGAGCAATCCGAGCCGACCACCGCACCGTGGGAGCCGACATCGCCGTCGTGGGGTACAACGACACACCGTTGGCAGGTGAACTGCCCATTCCGCTGACCACCGTGCGCTCGTCGATGTGGGACATGGGGGCTCAAGCGATGACGATGCTGCTCGACCGCATCAACGGAAGCACTGTCCAGTCGGTACGGCTCACCCCCACGCTGTCCATCCGCGAAAGCTCCATGCGTTAGCCCCGAAAACCACCATTCACTGGCGGGATCCCATGACAGTTTCTGCTCCTGCCGTCCTCGACCACGCGTCCGGAGCTCGGGTGCGCTAGACGCGCACGGCCCGCAAGGCCACGGGCAGGCTCGGCAGGAAGTGTCTGGTCGCGAATGCCCGCAGTTCGTCGGCGGTGCCCACCGGCTCCGCGCTGGGCAGTAGCAGCACCATCGCGGCGTAGCGCAGGATCGTGTCGGCGAGGTCGTTGACGGCGTCGGCCCCGATCCGGTCGGCGAAGCCGGCGGGGAAGATCACGCGCAGCGCCTCGGCCATCCGCTCGATCGCGGCGCCGTAGTGATGGCGGGCCAGCTCCAGCACCAGCGCGGGTTCGTCCCTCATCATCTGGTCGAGCACCCGGTGCCTGCGGAACATCAGGATCGACTGCGTGAACGCCTCGACGTAATAGTTCGAGGGTGCACCGGCGTTCTTCAGTTCCGCGGCGATGTCGGCGAACAGCACGACGTTCTCGCGTTCGATGACGGCGGCCACCAACTCGTCGCGGTTGGCGAAGCGGCGGTAGATCGTGGTGCGACTCACGCCTGCCCGGCGGGCGACGTCGTCGAGGGCGACCCGCTGGAAGCCGTGCCGCTCGAACTCGACGAGCGCAGCATCGAGGATCGCCTGGGTCGCGTGATCGATCCCCCGGTCGCTGCGCTCCAGCCCGCCGTCAGCCGCGGGCATAGCCGTGTTGCGCGAACTTGTTGTACCGCACGCTCATTGGCAAACGATCCCATGCCCAGTTCACCGGCCGCGAACGCCACACCGCCGCGAATGCCTGATAAGCCTTCTCGCGGCGGTCGCCCCACGGCAGGCCGAGCAGGTCCCTGGCACGTGGCGGCATGCCGCCGGTGGTGATGAACGCGGCAACGGGATTGAACAGCGGGGCCGCCAGCCGCCATGCCAGCGGCGAGACGCCCTTCGGACGCGGGAAGCCCTTGGTGACGTAGCCGATGCCGTACTTGGCGGTGGGGTGGGCGACGACGATCTCGTCCATCATCCGGTCCCAATAGCGTTGAAAGCCAGCGTAATCGGCGGGCATCGGCCGCTCGCTAACCCCGTAGCGGCGGTACCACGTCTTGGATTCGGAGTAGATCCGTTCCTTCTCGTCATCGGTCAGCCGTTTGACGAACGTGTCGGCGAAGTACAGCACCTGCTCGACGAACGTGGCGTGCGCCCAGAAGTACGTCTCGGGGTTGAGCGCGCTGTACCTCTGCCCGTCCGGCATGTCGCCCTTGATGTCGCGGTGGAAGTCCCGCACCCGCGTGCCTTCGTTGTCCTCGTCCGCGCCGTAGACGGTCATGAAGATCGGCGGCAGTGACCGTTTGACCCGCGCCGCGGTGTCGGAGAAGAACACCGAATGGTCGAGCACGCCCTGTCCGAGCTCGGCGAGCATGTTTTGCAGCACCGCCGGCCGCGGGCCGATCAGGTACATGCGGTTGTCGCCGAAGTAGCGCCACACCAGCGAATCCGGGCCGAGCGGGAGAGCGTCTGCGCGCTGGATGCCGTCCGCGAGTTCAGTCATGTGAAACAGTGTTACAGATTCTGCACTTTGTACCACGCGGGTGTGACCAGGCTCACCGACGGCTCATCCACGTCTAAGCCTCGTCACGCCGAGGACGGCCAGCACGCCCGCGATCGTGGCCAGCGCCACCGCAAGGACGATCAGCGACGGGTCGTACGCCACCGTCGGCATCGAGGGCTCACTGGCCGCGACGGGCGCGGCCATCTCGGCGGAACGGGCCGCCAGCCAGCACACCACGCCGCCGACGGCCGCCACGGCGGCCAGCACGAGTTCGACGGTGGCCCGCGACTTCACGACGCCGGCTCGTTCACGACCGAGCCGAGAGCGATTCGCAGCTGACGATGTCTGCGTGCCCACGCCTGCGCCCGCCGGTCGCTGCGCAGCTTGATCCCGATCCCGGTACGACCGCGAGGCACGCCGGTCAGCTCCCCCAGCGCTCGCGAGGCCTGCCACACGGGCACCTCGGATCCGTCGGCCTCGGGGTAGATCTTGACGATCTCCGAGATGAGGATGGTCTCGGCGCCCTGGCGGAGATATTCGGGCGTCAACTCGACCGAGGTGTGGATACGTGCGGCCTTGACCTGGAGACCGAGGAAGCCCGTCACGAGAATGAGAAACACCCCAGGCAGCAACGGCGACCACCCATAACCGGACGAAAGCTGAATCCCCATCATCGTGACCGCGGATATCGGCCCGGCCAGCAGCCACAACAGGCTGGCGCCCGGCTCCGAGAACAGCACCTCGGGCTCTGACTCCCCGACTTGCTCCGTCACCCGGTCCCCTGGCTCTCGTACCACTGCTGGGACGTCGGGCGTTGGCTCATGAACGAGCCGGTGATGAGCAGGATCATGATCACCCCGAACGTGATCGCCCCACCTCCACCGGTCAGCAGCAGGAGCACGAAGTACACGACCCCCGCCAGGGACAGCCCCACCGCCGCGTTGGCGAACTGCTTCTGGCCCTTGCGCGCCCGTCCGGCGAGGAAGGCGAGGGCCAGCCCCACGACGACCAGGATGGCCCCAGCCACCTGCAGGAACAACAGACGTGACTGGGTGGCGGTGAACAGGCCCATCGCCGCAGTGAGACCCGCGGCGACCACCCAACACCAGAAGGCGACGACGACGGAACGTGGCCGATCGACCGGCGCTGATGGGGCGGACATGGTCGGGCCAGCGTATCGCCCCCTCACCGCGTGAAGAACCCGTGGGCGTCCTTGCGGTGAAGCAGATAGGCGCCGCCTGCGATGCACACCGAACCGATGATCGTGGCCACGGCGTACACGATCGCCGCTACCGTCGGCCGCTCGACGTTGAACATGTTGGTCACCGCGTACACCACCGTCGCCGCACCGCCGCCGGTGAGCAGGGTGCGCGCCCATCGGTAGCCCTCCCGCATCAGCAGGAGGAAGGTCAGCACGACCGACGCGATCACCACGACGAACACACCGGACACCGCGTAGACCAATGCCCTTGGCCCTCCGGAAGCGACTTCGGGGACGGTGAGCAGGTCGACGACATAACCGCCGACCATCAGCGGCAACGCGACGATCCACAGCCAAAAGCCGGTGTCGACGTCTTCCGGGCGCGCTCGGGGCTCGGTCTCGGTGGACGGGTGTGGGAGTTGATCCGTCATGCCAGCCAATCGGCGACGTCGGCCGCCCAATAGGACAACACGATGTCGGCGCCCGCGCGCCTGATACTGGTCAGAGTCTCGAGGGCGACGGTCCGCAGATCGATCCAACCGTTGGCCGCAGCGCCGGCGATCATCGAGTACTCACCCGAAACCTGGTACGCCGCAATCGGAACCGGTGATATGTCGGCAGCGGCACGCACCACGTCCAGATACGCCATGGCCGGCTTGACCATGATGATGTCGGCACCCTCGTCGATGTCGAGTTCGATCTCGTGCACGGCCTCCCGAGCATTGCCAGGGTGCTGCTGATACGTGCGTCGGTCACCGCTCAGGCTCGAGCCGACGGCCTCGCGGAACGGGCCGAAGAACCCCGACGCGAACTTCGCCGCGTAGGCGAGGATCACCACGTCGGTGTGCCCCGCCGCGTCGAGACCGTCGCGGATCGCCGCGACCTGGCCGTCCATCATCCCGCTCGGGCCGACGACGTGGGCACCCGAATTCGCCTGGGCCACCGCCAATTCCACGTACCGGGCATTGGTGGCGTCATTGTCGACCCGCCCCGCGGCATCCAGCACGCCACAATGCCCGTGATCGGTGAACTCGTCGAGACACGTATCGGCCATCAACACGGTGGCATCGCCGAGATCGGCAGCCAGCTCGCGCAGCGCGACGTTCAGGATCCCGTCTGGATCCGTACCGACGGAGCCGACGGGATCCTTGTCCTCGTCGCGCGGCACGCCGAACAACATCAACCCGCCAACGCCAGCACCGACGGCAGCCGCCGCGGCCTTGCGCGCCGAATCGACGGTGTGCTGATAGACGCCCGGCATGGAGGAAATCTGCCGCGGTTCGTCGATGCCGTCGGCGACGAACATCGGCAGGACCAGATGCCTTGGCTCCAGCGACGTCTGTGCCACCAGCCTGCGTAAGGCAGGAGTGGTACGCAGCCGACGCGGCCGGTGTCTGGGATATGCCACGCTACCGACCTTAGCGGCGACGACTCTTCTTGCGCGGCGGCGGCAACGCCCCCTCGGCACGCAGGCGGGCGGCATGCTCGGCGAGCGCCTCCACCAGCGGTCCGACGGCGGCCGTCTCCGGCTGGACGTCGACGCGCAGCCCGAATTCGGCTGCGGTCTCGGCAGTCTTGGGCCCGATGCACGCGACGATGGTCCGCGCGTGCGGCTTACCCGCGATGCCGACCAGGTTGCGCACGGTCGAGCTCGAGGTGAAGCACACCGCGTCGAAGCCGCCGGTCTTGATCATCTCGCGCGTCTGCGCGGGCGGCGGGGCCGCGCGCACGGTCCGGTACGCAGTGACGTCCTCGATCTCCCAGCCGCGTTCGCGAAGCCCCTCGGCCAGCGTCTCGGTGGCGATGTCGGCACGGGGCAGCAGCACCCGGTTCACCGGATCGAAGATGTCGTCGTACGGCGGGAACTCGTCGAGCAAGCCGAGCGACGATTGTTCACCGGACGGCACCAGCTCGGGGTTGATGCCGAAGGCACGGACCCGGTCCGCCGTCGCCTGCCCGACGCAGGCGATCTTCACGCCCGAGAAGGCACGCGCATCGAGACCGAACTCGTTGAACTTCTCCCACACCGCACGCACGGCGTTGGTGGAGGTGAACACGACCCACTGGAAGCGGCCGTCGACGAGCCCCTTCACCGCACGCTCCATCTGGGCGGGGCTGCGCGGCGGCTCGACGGCGATGGTCGGCACCTCGATCGGCAGCGCGCCGTGGGACACCAACCGGTCGCTCATCTCGCCGGCCTGGTCCTTGGTGCGCGGCACCAGCACGGTCCAGCCGTACAGCGCGCGGTTCTCCCACCAGTTCAGCTTGGCGCGGTTGGCGACGGTCTTGCCGATGGTCACCACCAGCGGGCCGACGAGCGGCCCTGCCGGGTCGGACGTCGTGAGGGTCGCCTTGTCGAGCAGGCCCGCAAGCGTCGACTCCACCGAACGCTGTTGGCACGTCGTGCCGTTCGCGGTGACGACGCACGGCGTCGAGTCGGTCAGCCCGTACTCGATCAGCGTTCGCGCGGCGTCCGCGAGGTGAGTTGCTCCCGCGTGCAGGATCAGTGGACCCGGCGCCGCTGCGAGCGCGGCCCAGTCGACGTCACCACGGACGTCGGCGACGGTGTGCGACGAGCCGAGGGGCAGCCCGGCGTACGTCGGTATGGCGGTGGTCGGCGCGAGCCCAGGCACGATCTCGAAATGCGCCTGCGTGCGGGCCAGCGCGGCCACCTCGGTGACGACGGCGTCGACCGACAGCGGATCGCCCGCTACCAACCGCACGACGTCGACGCCGGTGCGTGCCTCGTGCACCAACAGCTTGGCCACCTCGGCCGGATCGCCCAGTGCAGGACGCACATCGGCTCCGCCGGGGATGGTCGCCACCGCCGCAGGGGCCGTCGCCGCGTCGGCCCCGTCGTTGCTGGGTGGTGCTGCCTCCGCCGGTCCCGATGTCGGAGGCAGCTCGGAGCCAACGATCGCGAGCACCGCTTCTCCGACGTCGGGGTCCGTGAAGACCAGTGCCGCGTTGGCCAGAACCGTGCGTGCCCTCGTCGTCAGCAGGCCCGGATCACCGGGCCCCGAGCCGACGAACGTGATTCGGCCGGGCTTCAGTTTGCGCCCTCGGGTCGTCATCCTTCACTCCCGCTCTCAGTCCGCTGATCCAACAAGTCCCGGGCCCCCAGATCGAACAACTCCGCTGCGACCGAGAGACCAAGCTCTCGGGCCCGCTCGGGTGTCCCGATTCCGGACGCACGGATCACGTCGGATCCGTCCAGCGCCGCCACGCAGCCGCGTAGCGACAGCTCCTCGAAGATGCGGCCCTCCTCGTCGATGGACTCGACCACTTCTGCGATCGCACCCACCGGCGCGGAACACCCCGCCTCCAGCTCGGCGAGCAGGACTCGCTCAGCGGTGACTGCGACGCGCGTGTCGGAATGGTCCATCTCCGCCAGCAGCGCAGCGAGCTCGGTGTCGCTCGCACGACACTCCACTGCGAGCGCACCTTGGGCCGGCGCTGGCAACATCTGCACCGGCTCCAGAGTCTCGGTGACGTCGTCTTGCCGTCCGATGCGGACCAGTCCCGCCCGGGCGACGACCACGCCGTCGAGATCACCGTTGCTTACCCTGTTCAACCTGGTGTCTAGGTTGCCTCTTAGGGGGCGAATTTCCAAACCGAGACCCAGTGCTCTAAGCTGCGCGGCCCGCCGCGGGCTCGACGTGCCGATCACCGAACCGGCTGGCAACTCCCCCAGCACCATCCCGTCGCGTGCCACCAACGCGTCCCTGGCGTCCTCGCGTGGCGGTATGGCGGCGATGACGAACCTGTCGTCCGCGGCGGTCGGCAAATCCTTGTACGAGTGCACGGCCACGTCGACACGGCCGTCGGCGATGGCGTCGCGCAGGGCCGCGGTGAACACCCCGACGCCGATGTCGGCGATCGGTTCACTGGAACGATCGCCGGCGGTGGAGATGACGACGAGTTCGGCGGCGTGCCCCTTGGCCACCAGGGCGTCCCTGATCAAGCCGGCCTGGGTGGTAGCCAGCAGGCTCCCCCTAGTGCCGATCCGGATGACCGTATCGCGCGTGAATGACAAGTGCTTACTCGGCCCGGCCCAGATCGAGCCGGGTATCGCCTGGCACCAAATCTGTTGCAACGATGGGTAATTCGCCCCCCGAGACGGCGTCGACGGCCTGCGGGTCGAGCTCGAACAACTCGCGCAGCGCCTCGGCGTAGCTGTCGCCGCCCGGCGCACTCGCCAATTGCTTGACTCGCACCGTCGGCGCGTGCAGCAGCTTGTCGACGACGCGGCGTACCGTCCGCGCGACCTCGTCACGATGCGTCGCCTCGAGCCCAGGTAGCCGGTTGTCCAGCCGCAGCAGCTCCGCCTCGACGACGTCCGCGGCCCGTTGGCGCAGGGCCGTGACGGTCGGGGTGACCTCGGCCATCCGTTGTCCGGCAAGGTAGTTGGCAACCTCCGCGGCAACGATCGCCCGGGCCGCCTCGGCGTCGGAGGCCGCCGCACGGGCGGCCGGCTCGCGCTGGATGCGCTCCATGTCGATGACGTACACACCGGGCAGACCGGCTACGGCGGGATCGACGTCACGGGGCATGCCGAGGTCGCAGACGACCAACTGCTTCGGCTCCTGCCCGTGGGCCAGGCCGCGGTGCACGTCGGCGAGCGAGACCACCGGGCGCACCGCGCCGGTACACGACACGACCACGTCGGCATCGGCAAGCAACGGAGGGAGGTGGTCGAACGGGAAGGCATGCGCGTCGACGCCCTGATCCCGCAGATTCTTGACGAGCCGCTCGGCGCGCGGCAGCGAGCGGTTCACGACGTGGACCCGGCCGATGCCCGCCCGCACCAGGTGCGCAGCCGACAGGGCCCCCATGGACCCGGCGCCGATCACGACGGCGGAACGACCGGCCAGCCCGCCGGACAACCTGCGGTCGGCCATCTCCAGCGCGACGGACACCACCGAGGCGCCCGCGGCGTCGATACCCGTCTCGGAGTGCACCCGCTTGCCCACCGAAAGGGCGCGCTGGGCCAGCTCGTGAAGCGTCCGCCCGACGGTCTGGTGAGCCTCGGCGGAGGCATAGGACCTGCGCACCTGCCCCAACACCTGCTGTTCGCCGATCACGGCCGAATCCAGTCCGCTGGTCACCGCGAAGAGATGCTCGACGGCGGCTTCGGCGTAGCGCACGTACGCGTACTTGGTGAGATCGCCCAGTGACATTCCGCTGTGTTCGGAGAGCACCTGTCCGA
>NZ_JBOGDD010000194.1:0-5824 GCF_050701675.1 Mycobacterium sp.
GGCCGAGCGTGCGACGGCCTCGGTGTCCCGGGTCACGTCGGTGGCGCGGTACTCAGCGGCGGCCGCACACCACTGCCGAATGGCCGGGTACACCAACTCCCGCCGCGGGACTGGGATGGATTCGAGCTCCGCCAGCGCACGCACCTGGAACAGTCGATCCAGCGCAGGGTATGGGTTCTGACCGAATACGGGCGCGACTGCCGAGACGACGGCACCTGCCGCGCGCAATGCCTCCGCGGCGTCGGCAACGACCGACAGCACCGCGTGATCGGCCCCGTACCCGTGGCCGAGATCGGTCAACACCCCGATGCGAAGTCCGTGTGGTTCCAGCGCATCCCGATTCGACGACTGGGCTTCCGGTGCCAGGCTCCAGAGATCGCGTGGGTCGGGGCCGGCCAGTACGTCGAAGAGGTCGATGACGTCGTCGACGGTCCTGCCCATCGGCCCGGCAGACCGCATGACCGACGGTGCGACGTGGGGAATGCGCCCCTGGGTCGGCTTCAGCGCCACCAAGCCGCAGTGCCCCGCCGGCAACCGGACCGAGCCGGCGATGTCGGACCCGACCGAGGAGAACCCGATGCCCGCGGCCAGGGATGCCCCGGCCCCGGCGCTCGACCCGCCGGTGTTGCGGGAGGGATCCCACGGGTTGCGGGTGATCCCGTAGAGGGAGCTGACCCCGGCGGCCATCATGCCGAAGTCCGGCATCGTCGTCTTCCCGACGATGACCGCCCCTGCCTCCTTCAACCGCGCAGCAGGCGGGGAATCGGTAGTCGCGTCGGATAGTTCGGCGTTGGCGGCGCAGCCGTGGCGCCACGGCATGCCGACGGCGTTGACGCTGTCCTTGATCGTCACCGGCAGCCCGTCCATCGGACCAAGCGGACGACCGGCCGCCCACCGTCCGGCCGACGCCAGCGCGGCGGCCCGCGCCCCAACGGCATCGACGTGCGCCATCGCGTTGATGACCGGATTGCGTGATTCGATGCGGCCAAGGGTGCGCTCGAGGACCTCCACCGGCGTCGTCGCACCGCTGCGATAGCCGGCCCTGATCACGCCCGCTTCGGCGTCGAGCACGTCGTCGGTCACGTGACGGTCGCCGCCTCGAGCGCACCGGTCGTCATCCGACGGGTCGTCTGGGTCAGCATGTGGACCCCGGCGAGAATCTGTGCGTCGGAGGTGTATTCGTGTTCGTTGTGCGATATGCCGTCGACACTGGGGACGAAGAGCATCACGGTCGGCACCACGTCCTTCAGGTTCACCGAGTCATGTCCGGCCATGGTGGGCAGCTCCTGCCAGCTCAGCCCGAGATCGTCGGCGACCGCACCAGCCAGCGCAATGCCTGCGCCCTGGTAGCGGGTGGACGGTCGCAGGGCAGCCGATTCGATGGTGATGCCCACTTCACCCTGCTGCTCGATCTCGGCGATGCGCGCCATCAAGGACCGATGCGCGGCGGCCAGGTCCTCGTCCTCGAGGGCGCGCAGGTCCGCGGACAGCCGAACCCGCGACGGGACCACCACGGGCGAGTTCGGCTCGACGGTCATCCTTCCGACCGATCCCAGCACCGTGTCGGGACCGAATTCGCTTGCCGCGGCCCGGACCGCCAGCACCACCTGGCTCGCGCCGACGAGGGCGTCCCGCCGGTACCGCATGTGGGTCGCACCGGTATGGGACTGCTCACCGTGCACGGTGATGGCGTACTTGTAGGCCGTCCAGTTGTGGGTGACGACGCCGATGTCGAGGTCGGCGTCGACCAGTGTGCGACCCTGTTCGATGTGGATCTCCGCGTAGCTACACGCCTCGGGGGCGGTATCGCTGCCATGGAAACCGATGCCGCGCAACGCCTCTCCCACCGTCGCACCGTCCTTGCCGACGGTGTCGAGGACCTCGTCGACGCCGAGCTTGCCGATGAAGACCGCGCTGCCCATCAGGCTCGGCGAGAAACGTGACCCTTCCTCGTTGAACCAGTTCACCGCAGCGACGTTGTGCCGCACCCCGTCGGGCCGATCGGCGAGTACTGCCGCCGCGGCATACGCGCCTGCGAGTACTCCATAGGCACCGTCGAATCGCCCGGATGTGGGCTGGCTGTCCAGGTGGGAACCCACCAATACGTATGGAGCATCCGGTGATTCGGCAGTCTGCGCGCAGCCGTACATGTTGCCGACCGAGTCGACCCGGCAGTCCAACCCGTGTTCGCCGAACCAGCCGCGTAGCCACTCGCGCGCCGCTCCGTCCGCCGCAGTGGCGGCTTCTCTGTCCACTCCGCCTGCGGCAGTCGCTCCGATCGCCGACAACGCGACGAAGTCGGCGAGGAACGCTGCATCGGTCAACTTCGACCGCGGATCAACCATCGAGTGCTTCCTCCCGCGATTCCTTGGCCAGGTCGTGCAGTTGCCCGTCGAGCGATACGTCGGGCGCTGGGGCCGAGCGCTTGACGCTGGTCTTGGCGGCCTCGAACATATCGTCCACCCTGGCCTTCTCGGGATCGTCGGCATGGATGAATGCCGCGGCGCCCAGGAAGACCGCCAGGTTGACCACCAGGCCGACGATACCGCCGGTCAGACTTCCCAGCCAGCGAATGTCGTCCGGGTAGATCCAGGTCAGGATCATCGCAACGACGAAGCCGGCGACCATGCCCCCGACCGCGCCCTGCTTGTTACCGCCCCGCCAGAAGATGCCGAGGAACAGCGGCACCGCCAACTGCACCACGCCCTGGTAGGAGATCTGCGCGAGTAGCTGCAGCCGGTCCAGGTTGAAGGTCGCATACGCCACCACACCGGCCAGCACCATGAACACCGCCATCGACGTCTTGGCGACGTAGGTCAGTTGCTTGTCCGAAAGAGGCCGCTTCTCGGTGTTGACCAGGTCGTTGGCGATCTGCAGGCCGCACACCTGCACGCTGCCGTCGATGTGGCCCATGGATGCGGCGAAGACGATGGTGATGCCAAGACCGAGCAGCCAGGTGCCGCCGTAGTCGCTCATGATGGTGAACCAGCCGGCCTGCGGCGCGGCGGCCACGTCGGGCATCACAGTGGCCGCAATTCCGACCAGCATCAGCAAGGTGTAGAAGACGCCTGAGATGAGCACGGTGCACAACGTGCCGGACTTCACGGACCGCACGCTCGACGCCGTGTAGATGCGCTGGAAACTCGTTGGCCAGCACAGTGATCCAACGACCCCGGTGAAGATCAGGGCGAAGATGTAGAGCGGCCCGTAGGCGTCACCGTCACCCGGCAGCATCAGGTACTTGTCGGCCACCTCGTTGAGATCGCCGAAGCTGATCGGGCTGCCCCCAACGCCGGACAGCAACACCAGGCACAGAATCGCCGAGAAGACATATGCCACGGTGCCCTGGAAGGCATCGGTCATGATCAGGCCGCGCATGCCCATCCGGACCGTCCAGTACTGCCGGATGACGATCACCGCGAGCCCCACCAACAGACAGGTCGTAACCGACCAGGCGCCATCGCTGGCCAGTTCGAAAACCGTTCCGAGGGCCTGCATTCCGAGTACCACCCACGGGAAGATCGAGACGATGCCGATCACGCTTGCGACGACCCTCACCGCAGGCGAGTCGAACCGCTTGCCCAGTAGGTCCGGCTGTGAGCGCAGGTCGTACTTCTTGCCCCAGCGCCACGCGCGGGTGGCCATGAAGTACATCATCGCCACGCCAAGGGTCGAGTAGGCCAGGCCGTACAGGCCGAACACGCCTGCGCCGGTCGCCAGCCCGAAGAACGCGATGAACGTGGAGCCGGGCCACCACGAGTTGACGTAGCTCATCGCCACGTACCACGGTCCGTAGCTACGGCCGCCGACCGCATACTCGTCGAAGGTCGGCGTCGTCTTCTGTTGTGACACATACAAGATCGCGATCACGATCGCGTAGAACACCGCCAGCATGGCGAGCATGATCAACATGTCAGCCTCCAAGGCCTTCGGTGGTGGGCTCCAGCGAGTCGTCGTCGAGCTCGCCGCGGATGTCTTCCACGACGTAGAACGCCGTCAGGGTGAGCGCGAGGATGAGTGCGTTCAAGATCCAGTACACGATCGCGAACGGGAGCCCGAGGATCTCGAAGCGAATCCCGCTACCCCACAGGTACAGCGGCGGAAAGAGTGCGAATAGCAGAGCGAGCGCGTAGAACGCTCCGAAGAAGGTGACGACGGATCGGCGACTGAAGCCTCTGATGCGTTCTTTCATACTCGAATCCCTCTGTGCTAGTTCGTCGTAGGCGAATGAGTCGTGGACGCGGTCTGCGGGGCCACGTAGGCCAGCAGTTCGTCGTGGACCAGTCCGTTGCTGGCCATTCCGTTTCGGGCGTCGAACACCCGTCGGCCGTCCAGACTGGTGAACCTGCCCCCGGCCTCCTCGATGATCACCGACATCGGCGCCAGGTCGAAGGTCTGTGCGGTGTAGTCGACCACGGCGTCGGCGCGTCCGCACGCCACCATCGCGTAGCCGAAGGCATCACCCCAGGTGCGCAGCACCACCCCACGGGCGTGGAGGTCGTCGATCACCTGCGACTCCCAGTCCTCCAACCACGTCGCCATCACGTACGCACCGTCGAGATCACTACGATCCGACACCCGCACCTGAACGCCGTTGCGCCAGCAGCCACCACCCCGTTCGGCGTGGACGATGGTTCCCGCGCTGGGCAGGTTGATGACGCCAAAGACGATCTCGTCGCCTTCCTGCAGTGCGATCAGGTTGGCGTACAAGGGAACACCGTGGATGAAGGACTTCGTCCCGTCGATGGGGTCGACGATCCAGCGGTACCCGCTGTCGCCGTCGGTGTCCGGATACTCCTCACCGGTGAACCCGTCATTGGCGAAGGCCGCCCCCACCGCGTCGCGGAGAAGGAGCTCGATCTCCCGATCGGCTTCGGTCACCGGGGTGCCGTCGGCCTTGGTTTGCACTCCAAGGTCGCGATCCTCGAAGTACTTGCGCGAGATCCGTCCGGCATCCTGGGCCAGCCGCATGCCCAGTTCGACGCGTTCTGCCCGTGTCGTGCTCACGACTCCAGCGTCGGGCTAGACCATTTCTGGTTCGTCCGATTCAATGTTAATTCCATGTAACGATGCCTTCCGCATCGCGCCTGCGCGACTGGGGCGGGCACTCCTCTCCAGATGCGACGTCACGCCTTCGGGGTTAGCGTGATTGATCACCACCGCGGGTGCAGCCGACAAGGGAGCACGCGATGCTTCTGCATGAGCACGTCAACGAGGCGCTGAGACGATTGGCAGCGGAACTCACCGAGATGGGCGTGTCGAGGATGCCGACGGAACGTGCGCTGGCGGTTCGACTGGAGACGTCACGCACCACCGTTCGCAAGGCGCTGGCCCTGCTCGAGAATGACGGCACGATCCGGCGGGTCAGGGGGCGCTCGGGCGGGGCTTATTTGACGGAGGTGCCGTTCCGGGATGCCGCACCGCAGGCGGCGCGCCCATACTGCAGTGGCCGCAGCGTCCTTCGCAGCCTCAACACCGTGAAGGGGATCCCAGAAATCCTCCACGAACAGGGGTTTCGTGATGGCACCACGGTCCTTCGATCAGGTCTGGTGCGCGCCCAGACCCGAGCGCGCGAGGCCCTTGGTCTGTCAGCGGACGAGTCGGCGGTCTCGTTGCTTCGGCTACGGCACGCCGACGGCGAGACGCTGTCGCTCGAACAGATGTATCTGCGTCCCGAACTGGCAGGTGTGCTGGACACCGAGATGAAGTCGATCTATCGGACGCTGCGTTCCCGCTTCGGCGTGCAGATCTGCGTCGCCGATGAGTCGATCGAGATGGCCACCGTTCCGCAGGAAGAGGGGTCGATTCTCGGCCTGCTGGCAGA
>NZ_JBOGDD010000195.1:0-2181 GCF_050701675.1 Mycobacterium sp.
GCCGAGTGGCACATCGGCTCGGCCGCGGCGGACCAGCCGATTCATGACTGGTGGGGGGCAAGTGGCAGCGCAGTGGTGATTGCATCGACGCGAATGGCCACGACCGTCGAACGCGGGTTCGGCGACGACCGACCCGGTCAGGCGCGATCCTGCGCAGTGTCGAGAACGTATGCCTCAGAAACGAAGGGGTCGGGCCGTCCCCGACCCGATCCGGGTGCAGACGGCTCCGAGGAGCCGTCGCGTGGTGCGCCGTCAGGGTTTCGAACCCCGGACCCGCTGATTAAGAGACAGCTGGTGCATGCCCTCAATGGTACACTCCATTCGTAAAAGACGCAGGTCAGCGCGCTTCGTCTTCGCAGCGAGGATTGGGCCGAGTGGCACATCGGCTCGGCCGCGGCGGACCAGCCGATTCATGACTGGTGGGGGGCAAGTGGCAGCGCAGTGGTGATTGCATCGACGCGAATGGTCACCTCCGTCGAACGCGGGGTTCGACGACGACCGACCCGGTCAGGCGCGACCCTGCACAGCGTCGAGAACGTATGCCTCAGAAGCGAAGGGATCGGGCCGTCCCCGACCCGATCCGGTGTGCAGACGGCTCCGAGGAGCCGTGTTGCGTGGTGCGCCGTCAGGGTTTCGAACCCCGGACCCGCTGATTAAGAGTCAGCTGCTCTACCAACTGAGCTAACGGCGCGCGTGGAAGACGATAACAGCCTCGAGGCGCAGGGGTGAAATCCGAACGTCTGAAGCACGACGAAGACCTCGCAGACAGGCTCCTGGCCGCGGATTCCCTTAGACTACTGGCAAGTAGTTGTGAATCCCTCGTGAATGCTCGTGGAGAGGTGTATCAGCATGTGGCAGCTCCAAGCGCTCACCCGTCCCCGGCGGATGCGGAACTTGCTGGCGGCCGTGCTGGTATCGCCCGCCCTCGTGCTCGGCGTCAGCGCGTGCGACGCCACCCCGTCTTCGCCGCCGCAGCCGCTGACCATCACCGACAAGGGAACGCCCTACGGTGACCTCCTGGTCCCCAAGCTCACCGCGTCGGTGACCGACGGCGCCGTCGGCGTGACGGTCGAGTCGCCGGTGACGGTCAGCGCGGAGGACGGCGTTCTCGGGGCCATCACGATGACCAACAGTGACGGCGCCACGGTCGCTGGCCGGCTCAGCCCGGACGGCCTGCGGTGGACCACCACCGAGCCGCTCGGCTACAACAAGAAGTACACGCTCAGCGCGCAGTCCCTTGGCCTTGGCGGTGCGACGAGCCGCGCGATGACGTTCCAGACGCATTCGCCCGAGAACCTGACGATGCCCTACCTGATGCCCGGTGAGGGTGAGGTCGTCGGCATCGGGCAGCCCGTCGCGATCCGCTTCGACGAGAACATCCCGGACCGCCGCGCTGCGGAGAAGGCGATCACCGTCACCACCAACCCGCCGGTCGATGGTGCGTTCTACTGGCTCAGCAACCGCGAAGTGCGTTGGCGCCCACAGGCTTACTGGAAGCCCGGCACGACGGTCGACGTGGCGGTCGACACCTACGGCGTGGATCTCGGCGACGGAATGTTCGGCCAGGAGGACGTCACCACCCACTTCACGATCGGTGACGAGGTCATCGCGACCGCAGACGACGACACGAAGACCCTGACCGTCCGTCGCAATGGTGACGTCGTCAAGACCATGCCCATCTCGATGGGCAAGAGCAGCACGCCGACAAGCAACGGCACCTACATCATCGGTGACCGGCTGTCGCACATGGTCATGGATTCCTCGACGTACGGCGTTCCGTCGAACGCGCCCAACGGATACCGCACCGAGGTCGACTACGCGACGCAGATGTCCTACAGCGGCATCTACGTGCATGCTGCCCCGTGGTCGGTGGGCAGCCAGGGGTATAGCAATGTCAGCCACGGGTGCCTGAACGTCAGCACCAGCAACGCGCAGTGGTTCTACGAGAACACCAAGCGCGGCGACATCGTCGACGTCGTCAACACCGTTGGATCCGTACTGCCCGGCACCGACGGCCTCGGCGACTGGAACGTCCCATGGGATCAGTGGAAGGCCGGCAACGCCAACGTCTGAGCCCGTTTGAGTCGGTCGCGAGCTCGACTCGGTGGAATCGACGGCAGGCCAACAGTCAGGCGAGAAGCCCACATACAAAAGGTCGGAGGGCGATGACGCCCTCCGACC
>NZ_JBOGDD010000196.1:0-5615 GCF_050701675.1 Mycobacterium sp.
GGTCAAGTGGTCGCAGGTTCAAATCCTGTCAGCCCGACCAGAGTTACTGCAGTTCAGAGGCGGTTTCGGAGAAATCCGGAGCCGCCTTTTCTGTACCCCCCAGCCCACGCGGATGCCCTCGCCGGCAAGGAACTCGCGGGCACGACCCAGTCGGCGATCGGTGGAGAAGACGTACCACTGTTCGGCGAGGCTCTCCTGGTGAACGAGGTCACGAAACCGGTGGAACGCGCCCTTGCCCTCGATCGCCCACTGCAGCCGCTCCCGCAGCGACGCATCATGTTGCCGCACGGCGAAAGCTGCCATGTCGCGCCAGCCGTCCCGCGAGCCGGTGCGGTCGAATCGGAGCCAACGGTCGGGCTCCTCCTCCACGTCGACGGCGGCATCCTCCCCGACCATCGTTGGGTCCGTGGTGCTGTCGGCGTACACGTCCCCGGTGTGCAGGTCGACGTAGCCACCGGTCGACATGCCCAGGTCCCCATCCAGTTCGGCACCGAGCATCTCCAGGTCGACCGGCACCGCCCGCCCTGCGAGCGGCTCGCGGCGCAGACACGCAAGCAGGTCCTCGGCCAGGACCTCGTCACCCGCGCCGGCGCGCCAAGTCAGCCGGTTGATCACCGACAGTGTCACCGGCTCGGCCTGTTTCCGTCGCCGTTGCAGCGCCATCGGTAGGCCGGCGGCCACCTGCTGCAGCGCGTCGTCGACGTCACGTCCGCTCACCTCGGTGAGGAAGCGGGCAGCATCTCCTGCTGTGATGGCATTGCGCAGCTCGGACAGGTCGAGCGAGGGCACCTCCTGCCGTCCTGGCCACGCGTGCAGCAGCATTGGGTGCCGTTCGGTTGGCCTGTTCGGAACCCGGCTCTCGCCGTCGTCGTCGGCCCACCGGCGTCCGTACTGGTCCGGGATGTTGCCCCATCCCCAGTAAGGCAGGGGCTTCCTTGCCGTGATTCCCAGCACTTCCACGGGGTCGATCTTTGCGTCGCCGACCACACAGCGGTGGGTCCAGTCATCGCCCAGGTCGAAGGTGAACTGAAACTCCGCTCCGGGCACCAGGATCCGAGCAACCTTGCCGACTCGATGTCCATCGGCTCGGTGATGGGCCCACCGATCTCCCCAGTCATCTCGGCACCGGTCTGTGCGTCGGTGACCACTCGTCCATCGGCGAGGGTGAACATCGACAGGTGAGACCTGTCCCACCGGGCGAAGGCGTCGTTGACGGCATTCGCGAGGTCCATGAAGGTGTGCGACGGTCCGACCGCGAAGACGCGGCCGGGCCATGGCCACAATTCCTCGCCGCGTCCGCCGAGCAGTTCCACCGTCACCGACAACCACGTTCGTGCCATCCATCGAGGATGGCATGCGGATCGCGGCGTCGCACCGGTCCTGAGGGCGGTGGCGGAGGATGTCCGTCGCATTCCCGTGGTCCGTGCGGCTGTGGGCCTCCCGTCGGGTGTGACGACGGTTGGCGTGGACACAGCTGATGTGATCCACCACGACGATTGGCACCGGTTCAGCGTCGGAAGTCACTGGAAGGTCTACGAGTTCACCCGCGGCGTGAAAAGGGTTTCCTGTCTGAGCAGCACGATGACGTGTTCCGCACCGGCTACGGATCGGAGCTGATCGCTCGAGGCTTCCGGGGTCGGACATGAACGCACTCGTCGAGAACCCGAACTACGTTCATTGGTTCATGGCCGCTGTCGCAGTGGCGTGGCTGTATGCAGCCGGTGCGGATGACGAGTCGGGGGCCAATGCCTCAGGTTTGAGAAATCCGGTCGACCCGTTCACCTTTCGGGTCTACGAGCATGTGCGAGCCGGCGGTGAAGTGGTTCCCGCGGGGTTGCGGTGCAAGGTCGCTTGCTCCGCGCGAAGCGCGAAGCGCGATGCGCTTCGTTTTGCCTGCCACGGCGACACCTCCATCTACCTCGGTCGGCTCTACTCGTAGCCTTTCGATCAGTTTCATTGTGGGGTGAATGCACGCACACGGCTAGTGAGAGTTGCGGCCAGGCCTTGTGTGGAAGCCCTTTCGCGACTCTCGCTCAATGTCGGACCCGCTCTCGGAGTTGAGCGGGAGAGCCGGTGAAAATGCGCCCCTCCCGGGATCTGCAGGTTAAGCAATATTCTTCGAGAGGCTGGCGCCAATCGGCACTAAAATAATGTGCCCGAAAATCCAATTCAGGAGGATTGCCATGCCAGACAGATTTGTTTCCGGAGGTTGGACGATTCCGCCGGGGGATGCATCCCTCGAGTTTTGGTTCTCCTGGCCGCCGGGATCCCATCCGAACAGGGGCCCCGTTTTCTGCATGTGGTCGCCCAACCGTCCCGAACGGTCCGAAGACGTGAAGTTATGGATCACCAAGTACGCCGCTGCCCGAAACGTCGAGGGGCCCGTCTATTACCACGGATACGTCTCGAACAGCTGTTCAC
Organism: Mycobacterium sp.; assembly: GCF_050701675.1. Classification (GTDB taxonomy): domain Bacteria; phylum Actinomycetota; class Actinomycetes; order Mycobacteriales; family Mycobacteriaceae; genus Mycobacterium. Next base: position 2,422 of record NZ_JBOGDD010000196.1, read on the forward strand.
AGCCGGTGAAAGCCAGGCTCATGGCTGTATATTTTCCCGAGTTCCAGAGCGATTGGCAGATGTAAACATGAAACTGCAAGTTGTTACCGATAATTCCGGCAATGTAGTCGGCACATACGAGCCTCCGGAACACCCTGGGAAAGATGATCCGGTATTTCATATTGGCGCCGGACCCGATCAGGTAGTGCGCGAAGTGGATGTTCCGTCTGAGTTCTCGAAGATCGAGTCTGCGCAGGAGTTGCATCGCCGCCTCGGCGAATATCTCACGCGCGATAAGCGGGAGTAAAGGGCCATAGCCGTGACCTGTGGCGGAATTCGATTAGTAGGGAGGACTTTTGGACCAGGGTCACGACGGTGCCGGTATCGCCGATCGCGGCATCCGCGACTGAGCGCTCGTCGTCGGAAGGCCGGCATGGGTGTCTCTCGGCGGGTCACCACACCTGCGCGCAGTTGCCTTGGCGCGCGGCGATCTGTTCATGCCGGGTGTGATGACAGCAGCTGTCATGACGGGTAGATTCGATGACATTCACTGACATCGCATGCTGCTGACGAACGATCCGAGGAGAATCTCCATGAACACCACCGTCGACGCCGCTCGCCGGGCAGTCGGACCGGTAGGCGCACTGCTTCCCGTCACGTTCACCGACATGCCGTCGGTCGAGCGACAGCGAGAGGCCGTCGGTCGGTTGGAACGGGCCGGCTACCGCACCGCCTGGACCAACGAGGTGATCGGCAAGGACGCCCTCGTGCAGCTGGCGGTGCTGCTGGGCGCCACCGAGCGGATGGTGTTCGGCACCAGCATCGCCAACGTCTGGGCCAGGGAACCGCAGACCATGCACGCCGCCGCGGCCCAACTGGCCGAAGCTCATCCCGACCGCTTCGTTCTCGGCCTGGGAGTGGGCTATCCGCAGCAGGCGACCAGTACCGGACGCGACTTCGGAAAGCCGCTCACCACCATGCGTGACTACCGAGACCGAATGGACAGTCAGACCTGGCCGCCCGCACCCAAAGCCGCCTACCCGCGGATCGTCGCCGCCAACGGCCCGAAGATGCTGGCGTTGGCCGGCGAGATCTTCGATGGTGCGCTGCCCGCTGGGTTGCCCCCGGAGTTCACCGCGCACGCGCGGCAAGTACTCGGCCCGGACAAGCTGCTGGTCATCGGAGTGTCCGTAATCGTCGACCCCGATCCCGAACGCGCACGGACGAAGGCCCGCGAATCGGTGTCGGCCTCACTGAGCCAGCCGTCGTATGCGGCGACCATGGGTCGACTCGGCTACTCCGTTGCCGACATCGACGACGTCAGCGACCGCCTGGTGGACGCCGTCATCGGCCACGGCGATCCGGCCGCCATTGCGGCGACCGTCCAGAAGCATCTGACCGCTGGAGCAGATCACGTCATGGTCATGCTTCCAGGCGGGGACTTCGCCGCCGGAATCGACCAACTGGAACAACTCGCCCCAACACTGACCGCCCTCGGCTGATCACATCCGCACCATGATCCACCGAGCGCGAGCAGCGGCTAGAGCAGCCCGAGCCGTTGCAAGTCGGTGACGTACTTGGTGATCGTGGGTGCCGAGACGTGGGGGATGTCGTTGTCGGGGCCGATCTCGGCTGCTCGGACCGCAGCGCGGAATCGGTCGGTCGGGGCATAGGACCCCTGGCTGGGCGCCGGCGCTTGCAGATTCTCTGTGAAGTGCGACGCCAAGATCTGCAGCACTGAGTGCTGGCGTTGTTGATCGGGCAGGGCGCGCAGGCCGGTTTCGAAGCGCTGCAACCACTCTCCGAAGTCGCCGACACGCTCGATCGGGTAACCGGCTTCGATCAGCCAGTCGACGTACTCGTCGAGTCCGATGCCGTCGTCGTGCGGGTTCATCACGTGATAGGTCGCGAACCCGTCGATGCCCCCCAGTTCGGCGATCGCCTCGGAGACGAATCCGACGGGCAGCGCGTCGTAGTGCGCGCGTTGCCGGTTGCCGTCGGCGTCGAGTTGATAGAACGACGCCGGTGCAAGGCCGGTGGCCACCAGACTCAGCATCATCCGAGTGAAATTGTCCGGCACGTTGAGCTGGCCCGCATATGTGGTGTCGGTCAGGATCATGTCGCAGCGGAACACTGCGACCGGGAGCCCACACAGGTCGTGGGCCTCGCGCAGCAACACCTCGCCGGCCCACTTGCTGTTGCCGTAGCCGTTGGCGAAGCTGGCGTCTACGTCGCGTGAGGGACTGATGACCCGGATGTCGGCGTCCTCGGTGAACGTCGACGGCTCGATCTGGTGGCGCACGTCAGCAGTCGAAACGAACGTGTACGGCTTCAGTTTGGTGGTGAGCGCGAACCGGATCAGCTCGGCAGTACCCACAACGTTCGGGCCGAAGAACTCGCGGTAGGGCAGGATGCCGTTGACGAAGGCTGCGCAATCGACGATCAGGTCGACGCTGTCGGCCAACCGCTGCCAGGTTCGCTCATCGAGGCCCAAATTGGCTGCGCCCTTGTCCCCGGCGATGACGTGCAGCCGATCGGCAGCCAGTTCTTGGAAGTGTTGTAGCAGTGCAGGATCACCGCTGTCGAATGTCTTGTCCAGACGACGCCGCGCGTCGTCGTCGGAGGTGGCCCGCACCAGACATACCAGCGTGCCATCGACCTGCGCCAGCCGCTTCAGCCACTCCAGGACGAGGAAGCGCCCGAGGAAGCCGGTCGCCCCGGTCAGCAGGACGGTTCGGATCTCGTCGCTCGGGCTCGGCAGTGCCGGAGCGGTCGTCAGCGTTGGGGCGTCGATGAATTCGTCCAACGTGAGATCACGCGCGTGGATCTCGGTGATGTCGCCGCCGTGTACGGATTCGAAGCTCGGACCACTGGCCGCGGACACTGCGGTCGCGCCGCCGTCGCCGTCCACGTGCTGGCTCAAACCACTCACGGACGGCGTCTCGAAGAGGGTCCGCACTTCGAGTCGGCCATCGATGGCGGTGTTGACCGCTGCGACGACCCGCATGGCGGAGATCGAGTCCCCACCGAGCTCGAAGAAGGAATCATCCAAACCGACCTTCTCCACGTCGAGCACCTGGGCGTAAATGCCGGCGATGATCTTCTCGACCCTGGTGGCGGGTGCGCGGTAACGATCGGCACTCTGGTATTCGGGAATGGGCAGTGCGTGCTTGTCGAGTTTGCCGTTGACGGTCAACGGCAGCGCGTCGAGCACC
>NZ_JBOGDD010000197.1:0-3228 GCF_050701675.1 Mycobacterium sp.
TCGCAGAGCCGAACGCCATGGTGGTGGGCACCGTGGACGCCGAGGGAAGGCCAATGACCCGGACCGTGTTGTGCAAGGGCGTGGATCTCGACGGCATCACGTTCTTCACCAACTACGGCTCGGCCAAGGGCGAGCAACTCGCGACGACGCCGTACGCGTCGGCGACGTTCCCCTGGGTCGCCCTCGGCCGTCAGGTGCACGTCCGCGGACCCGTGACGAAGATCGCACCGCAGGACACGGCCGGGTACTGGGCCAAGCGTCCCCGCGGCTCCCAGTTGGGGGCGTGGGCGTCGCACCAGTCGCACCAGATCCCCTCGCGCGCGGCGCTGCTCGCGCAACTCGCCGAGGTGACCGAGCGGTTCACCGACGTCGAATCCATCCCGGTGCCGCCGAACTGGGGCGGCTACCGGATTGCCCCCGACGCGGTCGAGTTCTGGCAGGGTCGCGAGAACCGGCTGCACAACCGGATCCGGCAGACGGGTGCAACGGAATCGAGCCCCGCCCGCGTCGAGCGACTTCAGCCCTAGGCGTGGCGAGCCTCTTCGCAGACACCACCCCGCTGCGGACGCCGGACTTCCGCCGCTTGTGGCTCTCGGGCATCGTCACCGTCATCGGCGCGAACCTCACGATCTTCGCGGTGCCCGTCCAGCTGTACGCGCTGACGCAGAACTCCGCCTACGTCGGGTTGTCTGGCATCTTCGCGTTGGTGCCGCTGGTGGTCTTCGGGCTGTGGGGCGGTGCATGGGCGGACGCGATGGACCGCAGGCTCCTGTTGGTGATTGCGTCCATCGGGCTCGCGGTGGCGTCGGTGCTTCTCTGGCTGCAGGCCGCGCTGGGTCTCAACAACGTGTGGGTGGTGCTGTGTCTGCTGTCGGTGCAGCAGGCGTTCTTCGCGGTCAACAGCCCGACGCGATCGGCGGCGATCCCGCGGATGCTGCCGCTCGAGCAGCTGCCCGCGGCGAACTCGCTGAACATGACGGTCATGCAGTTCGGCGCCATCGTCGGGCCGCTGCTGGCAGGCGTGATGCTGCACTTCGTCGACCTCTCCACGCTGTACGCGATCGACGCGATCACCTGCGTGGTGCCGATCTGGGCGACGTTCCGGCTGGCGAAGATGCCGGCGACCGGTACCGCGCAAGGTTCTTCGAAGTGGGGTTTCACGGCGGTCCTCGACGGGTTCCGCTACCTTGCAGGCAACCGCGTGGTGCTGATGTCCTTCGTCGTCGACCTGATCGCGATGATCTTCGGCATGCCGCGGGCGCTGTTCCCCGAGATGGCGCACCAGAGCTTCGGCGGGCCCGTCGAGGGAGGGTCGGCGATGGCCTACCTCTCCGCGGCCATCGCGGTGGGCGCCGTCGCGGGCGGGGTGTTCTCCGGCTGGTTGCCGCGCGTCCAATTCCAGGGCCGGGCCGTGGTCGTCGCGATCGTCGTATGGGGATTGGCGATGGTGGGCTTCGGCCTGGCCGCCGGGCTGGCCGACGGGCGGGCGAGCACGTTCCTCTGGGTCGCGTTGGCGTTCCTGGCGATCGGCGGCGCCGCGGACATGGTCTCGTCGGCGTTCCGCTCGACGATCCTGCAGCAGGCGGCGTCCGACGACCTGCGCGGTCGCCTGCAGGGTGTCTTCACCGTCGTGGTTGCGGGCGGCCCGCGGCTGGCCGACGCCGTGCACGGTGCCAGCGCGGCGGTCATTGGCACGACGGTGACCGCGGCGGGCGGTGGCGCGCTGGTCGTCGTCGGTGTCGTCGTGGCAGCGCTGTTGGTGCCCGCATTCATTCGGTACCGCGTCTGAACTCGTCAGCCCACCGACTGACGTGAGCAACGGGGTTAGCATGTTCCCGTGGCCGAGCCGTCGAGGGAGGTGTCGCTCGGCCTTCGTGAGCGCAAGAAACTCAGGACCCGCGCGGTGCTCATCGATGCCGCCATGGAGTTGTGTCTGAGGCAGGGCTACGAGCAGACCACCGTCGAGCAGATCGCCGCCTCCGCGGACGTGTCACCTCGGACGTTCAGCCGTTACTTCCCGACCAAGGACGCGGTGTTCCTGACCCTCATCGAGGACTATGCCCACGAGGTGGCCATCGAACTGGAGACGGTGCCGTCGGACGTCGGTCCGCTCGAGGCCATGCGCCAGGCTCACGTCGCGGTACTGACGCGGGTTGCCAGTCGCACGGTCGGCAAGCTCAGTAACGATCGCATCATCCTCATGCTCCGCGTCATCAACGCCTCGGATTCGCTCAGACAGGCGTCGTTCGAGTTCCGGCACGACGTGACCCAGGTCGTTCTGGCCAAACGGATGGGCGTCGATCTCGACGACCGTCGGGCGCGTCTGGTGTCCGTGATCTTCTCGGCCCCCATCGTGACCGCGTGCGGGGACCTCATCGCCGACACCGAGACCGTCCGGCTGGGTCCGACGGTCATGGTGGATCGCCTCAACGAAGCGTTCGGACAGCTGGCCGTGATGACGTCCGACCTGCAGTGTCCACCGGTGAGTGCCGACTACGAGCCGGTGTACGGCTGACCCCCTGCGGTGACGATGGTCGCCGACGTGTGGGCGGTGTCGTTCGCCAGTCCTCATCCCATTCAACGCACCCCGGCACGAGGCCAACCCCCCGCAAGCGCGCAAATCGGATAGCGACTACCTTCCACTAGTGACGGACAGCTTCGTTCCGGTCGACAACCGTAGAAGGGGTTAACGTGCCCGAAGACTCCAGTTCCGACGAGGCAGCCACGCTCCGGTATCCGGGGGGCGAGATCGACCTGGAGATCGTGAAGGCGACGGAGGGTTCCGACGCCATCGCGTTGGGGTCGCTGCTGGCCAAGACGGGTTACACCACTTACGACAGCGGCTTCGTCAACACCTCGGCGACCAAGAGCGCCATCACCTACATCGACGGTGATGAGGGCATCCTGCGCTACCGCGGCTACCCCATCGAGCAGTTGGCCGAGAAGTCGACGTTCATCGAGGTCAGCTATCTGCTGATCTACGGGGAACTGCCCACGACCGACCAGCTGGAGAAGTTCACCACCCAGATTCAGCGGCACACCCTGCTGCACGAGGATCTCAAGCGCTTCTTCGACGGCTTTCCCCGCAACGCGCATCCGATGCCGGTGCTGTCCAGTGCCGTCAACGCGCTGTCCGCGTACTACCCGGATTCGGTGGACCCGCTCGACACGGAGCAGGTCGAGCTCTCGACGATCCGGCTACTGGCCAAGCTGCCCACCATCGCCGCC
>NZ_JBOGDD010000198.1:0-1640 GCF_050701675.1 Mycobacterium sp.
GGATTGTCCGGCTGCCTGCTGGATCTCCCGCAACGTCACCGCCTCGATGCCGCGGGTGGCGAACAACCGTTCGGCGACCTCCATCAGCATCACCCGGGTCGATTCACCGGAGGCGTTGCGCCGCCGCGTGCCCGCGGCTGATTCGGTATCCAATTCCGCCATCGGTTCCTCCCGTCCGCATCAGTCTTACCGGCGTCGCCACCTCAGCCAAAATAATAATACCTATGTATTAAAAATACTGGACTTGCGCGACACGAGCTGGCAGCATTCGAGTCAGCTACCGCACCCACGGAGGACCAATGAGCATGATCTGGACGAACTCGGGCGACTCCCACTTCCTGGAGCCCGACGATTTGTGGCAGTCCCGGTTGCCGAAGGCCCTCGCCGACCTGACGCCGCGCGCGGAGAAGGATCCCGACGGCGAGTACGAGACGGTCTCGGTGGACGGACAGATCTTCCGGCGCAAGCTGCCGTCGTCGGCAATGGAGGCCTTCATCGAGGAAAGCATGAAGCCGCAGGGCATCCGGGACGCAAAGGCCCGGATCGGGGACCTCGACAAGGAGGGCGTCTGGGGCGAGGTCATCTTTCCGTCGCTGGGCATGTGGGGATCGACCTTCCGCACTCCCGAACTTCTCAAGGCATGCATGCGCGCCAGCAACGAATGGGCGCTCGAGGAGATCTGCGCGGTGTCGCCGCGATACGTGGTGACCGCGCAGGTGTCGACCCTGGTCGTCGAGGACGCGATCGACGAGTTGCGCTGGGCGGCAGAGCATGATTTCAAGGCGGTCTTCCTGCCGACGACCCCGCACCCTAGTGCCCCCGACTGGCACCGCAAGGAGTGGGAACCCTTCTGGGCGGCCGCCGAGGAAGCCGGCATGGTGATCGCCTTTCACATCGGCACCGACCCGGTCGACATGACCATCGGCGGCGCGTCGGGTGGGGCCGGGATGGTCTATCGCGGACCGGGCGGCGCGATCATGAACTACGCGGAGACCACGTTCTCCGGTCAGCGTGCGGCGATGAAGATGGTTGCCTCGGGTGCGCTCGACCGTCACCCCAACCTGAAGGTGTTGATCTCCGAGGGTGGCGCGACGTGGGTGCCGTTCCTGGGCGATCGTCTGTTGGAGGGCTATCGCCAGCATCATATGGCAGTGCGCCCCAAGCTTTCCCGCAATCCCAAGGAGATCCTCTACAACCAGGTCTACGCATCGTTCCAGCACGACGAGACCGCGGTGGCCGCCTACGACCACATGGGCTACAAGAACGTGATGTTCGGCAGCGACTACCCGCACATGGAAGGCACGTTCGGTCACACCCAAGACACCCTCAAGGGTCTGTTCGACGGTGTGAGCGCCGAGACCCGGCTGCGCATCACCCAGGGCACGTTCTACGAACTGTTCCCCAACGTTCCACCCATCCCGGCCGAAAAGTTCTGAGCGCGTGTCGAACACGACGGGTCTACGCGATGTCGCCATCGTCGGCGTCGGCGCCACGCCCTACTACAAGCGCGGTGAGTCGCTACCCAAGTCGATCACCGAGTTGGCGGGCGAGGCCATCCTGGCCGCCTGTGAGGATGCCGGTCTACCGGTCACCGACGTCGACGGTTTCGCCTACTACTCGGGGGCCAGTGCGGGCTACAC
>NZ_JBOGDD010000199.1:0-4769 GCF_050701675.1 Mycobacterium sp.
GATGGGAGCCGCCGCCATCATCGCAAGACCACCTGGCGCCATCCACAACCCGGCTGTGACCATGCTCTGCCCCAGCCCGTAGCCGGTGGCGCTTGGCATCTGCAGTATCTGCGGCCCGATGAGGGACATGGCGAACATTCCGAACCCGACCGCGATCGAGGCCACATTGGTAAGCAGCACTGGCGCTTTGAGCGTCGTGCGGATGTCGACCAACGGGGTTGGGGCGCGGTACTGCCACCATCCGAACAGGGCGAAGACGATGATCGAACCAGCCAGCAGACCGAGCGTGCCCGGACTGGTCCATCCCCAGGTCGATCCCTTGGAGATCGGCAGGAGCAGCAATACCAGGCCCGCGGCGAGCCCTACCGCGCCGAACAGATCGAAGCGGCCCATGGCCGTCGAGGGGACGACGTCGGGGACCAAGGTGGCGAAGATCAGAGCGCAGCCAAGGCCGAGGCCCGCAGCGCACCAAAAGAGCGCGTGCCAGCTGAGGTGCTCGGCGATCACCGCCGACAGCGGCAGTCCCAGCGCGCCCCCTACGCCAAGGGAGGCGCTCACCATTCCCATTGCGGCGCCGACGCGTTCGGCGGGGAGTGCCGCCCGCAGCACGCTGATGCCCAACGGAATCACCGGCGCACCGAAGCCCTGCAAGGCGCGGCCGACGATCAGCGGCACCAGGGAACTGGTGAGCGCCGCGATGACGGAACCCACCGTGAGCAGCACCGCGCAGGCGATGAGGACGCGTTTGGCACCGAACATGTCGCCGAGACGCCCGAACATCGGCGTGGCGACCGCTCCCGTCAGCAGAGTGGCGGTGATCGCCCATGATGCATTGGCCGATGTGGTGTTCAGCAGGGCGGGCAGCTGCGGCACCAGCGGAATGACCAGCGTCTGCATCATCGAGACACTGATGCCGGCCGCAGCCAACGCCGCGATCAGCAGGCCGCCACCCCGAGGTGGCGCCGAGCGTTCCACCATTTGATTAGCCATGCAAAGGATCTTAAGTGATTAGATCACCTATACAAAACCGGAAGGGTTCGGTGGGATTCGTTGGCCGCTCAACCACCGTCGACCGCGGGACTATCGGACCGGCCCGTGACGTCGGCCCCATTCCGCGCCTGCAAACCCGCAATATCTCGCACCTGGCCAAGGACGCGGTTCACCACCTGGGCGGCCAGCCACAACGCCAGCTCGTCGTCTCGGGACAGCTCCGGCAAGATGTCGGCGACACGCTGCCTGCGGAGGGTGGCGCGTGCTTCCCAGTTCTGCTTACCGGCCTCGCCGAGCATCACCAACGACGCTCGGCCATCGTCCGGGTCGCTCCACTTCTCCAGCAATCCCTGACGTTCCAGACGTTGAACCAATTGCGTCATTCCCGACTGGCTGGCACCCTCGGCCTCGGCGAGCGCCGTCAACCTCATCGGGCCCTCCCTATACAACCGATTCATTACCAGTGCCGCGCTGGCGCTGAGGTCGTCGCGGTCGATCAGGTATCGCCACATCAAGTCCGTCCCGAGGCTGATCATCTCGGAGACGGCATCGGCACTGTCGCCGACTGCTCGTTCCATATTTGATTTATATCACCGAAGTGATGCACAGGGAATTATCCGCGCATGCTGAGTGTTCGCGCCGGACCGAGGTATCGGGTCCGAATCCGCCTCTAGAAGTCTTGTTACGAACATTATTCGTGGCATGCCGCATGAAGCTCAAACCTTGAGGTCTGCTGTGAATCGCCCGATCGAATGCTCTGCGGTTGAACTATCTATCCTACGTGGGATATAAAAATCGGTGCGAGCAGAGCGAATCGACGATCGTGCCGATTGCCCGGGTACCCCGCCCGAGGACGGAATCCGAGAGGTCCTTCAGTGAGCCAACGATCAGTCACCAGGACGGTCCTACAGCGGGCCTGGATCCCACTGGTCGTCGTCGTTGCCCTCGGTGTGGGTGCGCTGAGCATGTGGAAGGTGCACCAGGCGTCGGCCCCTGGGCCGGTCCTCGCCGTCAATCCCCCACAGGCACCCGAGGAATTCACTCCCAAACGGCTCACCTATGAGTTGTTCGGAGACGTCGGCAGCGGCGGGATGCTGGACTACATCGACATCGACGGACATCCGCACAAGGTCGACCTCACCGACCTACCGTGGTCGCACACCGAGACCACCACGCTCACCGTGGTGTCCGGCAGCATCTCGGCGCAGGTGCACGGTGGTCAGGTCGGCTGCCGGATGCTGATCAATGACGTTGTCCGCGACGAGCAATCGACGACTCGCGAGGATGCGGACGTCACCTGCAGGGTGAAGTCCGCGTGAGCGCGCATCAGGCAAAGCGGCCGTTCTTCCCCAGAATGGTGCGCCTGCTGGCGATCCCGATCATCATCTTCTGGGCACTGCTCGCGATCACGACGAACACGTTCGTGCCGAAGGTGGAGGACGTCGCCACCGAACTCGCAGGACCCGAAGTTCCGACGTATGCGCCTTCGCAGTACGCACTTCTACACATCGGCGACAAGTTCCAGGAGTCCAACTCCACCAGCCTGACGATGGTCGTCCTGGAGGCCGACCATCCGCTCGACGACCAGGACCACCAGTACTACGACGACTTGGTTCAGCGTCTGAAGAACGATACGCAGCACGTGCAGTACGTGATGGACCTGTGGGGCAAGCCGATCACCGCGGCCGGGGCGCAGAGCATCGACGGCAAGGCGACCTACGTGCTGCTCCGGCTCGCAGGCAACGTGGGCCAGATCCAGGCCAACGAGTCCGTGGACGCCGTCCGCGACATCGTCGACAAGGACTCCCCGCCGCAAGGGCTGAAGACCTACGTCAGCGGTTCGGCGCCGATGGCCTCGGACACCCTGTCGATCGCCAACAACAGCCTGAACAACATCACCATCGTCACGATCATCTTGATCCTGGTGATGCTGCTGCTGGTGTACCGCTCCCTGACCAACGTGGCCGTGCCCATGTACAGCGTGCTGTTCGAAATCCTCATCGCCAAGGGCGTGGTGTCGACCCTTGGGCACTACGGCATCATCCCGATGTCGTCGTTCGCGGTGAACATCGTCGTCTCGCTGACCCTTGGCGCAGGCACGGACTACGGCATCTTCCTGTTGGGCCGCTACCACGAGGCCAGACAGCTGGGCGAAACCCGGGAAGAGGCCTACTACACCGCCTACCGCGGCGTGGCACCCATCATCATCGGCTCGGGCCTGACGATCGCCGGCTCGTGCTTCTGCCTGACCTTCGCTCGCCTGGACTACTTCCACACCATGGGCCCAGCGGTGGCCATCAGCATGCTGTTCACGATCGCCGCGGCGTTGACGCTCGCCCCGGCATTGCTGACGCTTGGGAGCCTGTTCGGACTCTTCGATCCCAAGAAGGTGACGCGCGGGCACCTGTATCGGCGGATCGGGGCGAGCGTGGTGCGCTGGCCGGTGCCGATCCTCGCCGCCAGCACGGCAGTCGTGGTGCTCGGGGCGATCTTCGTGCCGAGCTATCAGGTGAGCTACGACGACCGGGCCTATCAGCCCGTCAGCGGCGCGGCCAACCAGGGTTTCACGGCCTCGGATCGGCACTTCCCGTCCAGCAAGCTGTTCACCGAGATGATGATGGTCGAGTCCGATCACGACATGCGCAACTCGGCGGACTTCATCTCCCTGGACCGCGTCGCCAAGGAACTGGTGCGCCTGCCAGGGGTGGCCATGGTGCAGAGCATCACCAGACCCCTTGGCCGACCACTCGACCACGCCAACGTGCCGTATCTGTTCACCGTTCAGGGTGGGGCCGCCGGTCAGCAGTTGCCGTTCAACGAACACGCCAACGACAACACCGATACGCAGGCCAAGATCCAGGCCGACACCGTGGCGACGTTGGGCAAGACGATCGACCTGACTCAGCAGTTGGCCGACGACCTGCACACCACCGTGCTCACCCTGGAGAATCTGCAGGCCGTCACCGACGAGGTCAATTCCGACATCGCCAATCTCGACGACTTCTTCCGACCACTGAAGAGCTACTTCTATTGGGAGCCGCACTGCGCCGACATCCCTTCCTGCTATGCGTTCAAGTCGCTGTTCGACGCGTTGGACGGGATCGACTCCCTCCGCGAAGAGATCGGCAACGCGGTCACCGACTTCCAGGCGGTCGACGCGCTCATGCCCCAGATGGTCGCCCAGCTCAAGGTGATGCGCGACGAGACGCAGGCGCTTCAAACCGTCATCGTCAACAACTACGGCCCGTCGCATCTGCAGTCCACCCAGACCAATCAGACCTTCGACGATCAGATCAACGTGGGCAACGACTTCGACCAGTCCCGCAGTGACGACTACTTCTACATGCCCCGAGAGGGTTTCGACAACGAGGACGTCAAGACCGGCGAGCAGCTGATGATGTCCCCGGACGGCAAGGCGGCCCGCTTCGTCATCACCCACGAGGGCAATGCGATGGCCCCCGAAGGCATCGACCACGTCAACGCCTTCCCCGATGCGGTGAAGGCGGCGCTGAAGGAGACGTCGTTGGCCGGCGCGCGGATCTACATCGGCGGCGCCGCGTCCAACAACAAGGACATCAAGGAATACGCACTCTCGGATCTCAAGATCGTCGCCATCGCCGCCTTCGTGCTGATCTTCCTGATCATGTTGGTCCTCACCCGAAGCCTGATGGCAGCCATCGTGATTCCCGGAACCGTGGCCTTCTCGTTCGCAGGCGCGTTCGGTCTGTCAATTCTGTTGTGGCAACACCTGGTCGGTTTGCACCTGCACTGGCTGGTGC
>NZ_JBOGDD010000200.1:0-1829 GCF_050701675.1 Mycobacterium sp.
GCTCATGGCGATGCTGCGGGGTGCCATCGTCAACGATCAGGCAAGCGCGCAGTTGCGCGAGTTCATCCAGGCTCGGCTGCTCGATGGCGCCGGATCGCGCGGGGTGGGAGACGACGGCGCGATCCGAGCGGGTCTCGCCTCTTCGATGCTGGTCGGGATCGTCGTGGGACGGCGGATCGTCGGTGTCCCGACACTTGCGCACGTGGAGCTGGAAACGCTGGTCGCGCTCGTCGCACCCGCGATTCAGACCGTGCTGACCTCGGCGCCGGGCTGATCAGTGGACCCGACACGACGGCCAAGGGGACGTTGACTCCCCTTGGCCGTCGGTCGGTCACACCGTCACTGTTGTGCTTGGCCGAGCGTGACCTGCACGGTCTGCGTGGCGCCGTTCGGGTCCGCATACGTCAGAGCCACGTTGTCCCCTGGCGCCTTCGAACGCACCGAGGCAACCAATGCCTCGGGGCCGTCGATGACCTGGTCGTCGACCTTGGTGACCACCGCGCCGTTGGGCACGCCTGCCGCGGCGGCGGGTCCCCCGTCGACCACCTGGGCGATCGAGGCACCGTTGGCACTGGCCTTATTGCTGAGCTGCACGCCCAACGAGGCGTGCGTCGCCGTGCCCGTGGAGATCAGCTCGTCGGCGACGCGCTTGGCTTGATCCGACGGAATGGCGAAGCCGAGTCCGATCGAACCACTCTGAGCGCCAGGAGAACCCCCGCCACCCAGAGACGCGATCGCCGAGTTCACGCCGATCAACTCACCGTTCATGTTCACCAGGGCACCGCCGGAGTTACCCGGATTGATCGACGCGTCGGTCTGAATCGCGTCGAGCACCGTGGTCTGATCGGAGCCTTCGCCGCCGGTGGAGACGGGACGGTCCAGCGCACTGATGATGCCCGTCGTCACCGTCCCCTGCAGACCAAGCGGTGAACCGATCGCCACGACGTTCTGACCGACCTTCACGTCCTTCGAGGACCCCAGTGTGATCGGGGTGAGCCCCGAAAGGCCCTGGGCGCGAACGACGGCGATATCGCTCGCGGGGTCGGCGCCGGCCACGGTGAACGGCGCGGTGCGGCCGTCGGACAGCGTCACGGTGGCCTTCAAGGGTTGACCGCCCATGGCTTCCTGCCCGCTCGGCGCAGCCTGGTCGCCGGGGAAGCCCTGGCCGTCGGATCCGTCGGGATATTGCGGGCCGTCCGAAGCGTTCGCGCCGGGGCCGCTGCCCTTGAGGGCAGCCACGACGTGGTTGTTCGTCAGGATCAGTCCGTCGGAGCTCAGGATGATCCCGGAACCCTCTTCGCTCTGACCGCCGCCCATGTCTAGCTGCAACTTCACCACACTGGGCATCACCTTCGCGGCGACCTGCTCGACGGAGCCGGCGGGTGCATCGGCGACGGGCTTGCCTGCGGGGGTTTGGCTTGGCGCCGCTGCCACCGCACTGGCCAGACCGCTTGCGGCAGAGTGGTCGGGATGGTTTGCGAGTACGACTGCGCCCGCGCCTGCCGAGACCGCGACGACGGCTGCCGCACTGGCCATCACGATGCCCGCTCGAGAACGCTTGCGCGGAACCCGAATCGGCGCGGTGACCGCCGACTCCGACTGACGCGGATCGCGGTAGTACGCCGCCGATGGTTGCTGAGCGTAGCGCCAGTCGTAGGGCTGCTGAGGCACATGCTGAGCCGGGTAGCCCGGATATTGCTGCCTCACACCCTGATTCGGGTTCGACGAATGGTCCGGCCGAGGCAGGGGGTACCGCGGGTGATTGGTCATGTTTTCGTGTGTTCTTTCTTCCAGTGGACAGCAAAGCCGTGGCTTCATAGTGCGCTGCC
>NZ_JBOGDD010000201.1:0-5016 GCF_050701675.1 Mycobacterium sp.
GCTCGGAGATGAGCGACGAGGACTGGGACTCCGGCTTCGGCAAGTCGATCACCGTGTACCTCAACGGTCAGGGCATCCCCGATCTGGACCCGCGCGGCCAGCGCGTCACGGACGACTCGTTCGTGATGTGCTTCAACGCCCATCACGAGCCGATCGACTTCACGCTCCCGCCAAAGGAATTCGGCGCGAGGTGGCAGCCGGTGATCTACACGGTCGACGGGGCGGTGATGGAGGGATCCAGGCCGGTGGTGGCGGCCGCCCAGCTCACCGTCGAAGCGCGCTCCGTCATCGTGCTGCAGGCGGCACCGGAGGAAGCCTGACGCAGCCGTCGATTCGGATGGCGACCCGCGGGCTTCGGGATTAGGTTCGACCGGTGATGTCCGCAGCCCTCGGTGTCGGCGCCGTCCTGCTGATGGTGTTCATCGGTGTCTGCATGGGCGCGTGTGTGCGGACGCACTGGAAGAACCCGAACCAGCCGTTGCGACGCCTTGGCCGCGCAGCGCGCGCCATCGCAGTGATGCGGCGGCCGCACGGTTCCTGAGCCCCCTCCCGTGCGGTTTGGGCGCGCCCGGTTGCGCTCATCGCCACCTTCCGCGCCGAAATCACGCGGGGAACGAGGATGGGGAGTAATTAGCTCTGCAACAGAGGTATCGTGGCGTGATGGACACCAGGACCGATCTCGCAGCGGAGCTGCTCGCGGGCGTGGGACGCTTCCGCCGCCAGGCCCGCCGATCGAGCGGCGCACCCGCTATCGGCACCGGACTGCCCGAGTCGCAAGCCGAACTGCTCAGACTCGTCGGACGTCACCCAGGCATCTCCGTGCGGCACGCCGCCGACGAGCTCGGGCTCGCCCCGAACACCGCATCGACGCTGGTGTCGCGGTTGTCCACCGACGGCCTGCTGCTGCGTTCCGTCGACCCCGACGACCGGCGGGTTGGCAGACTTCGGCTCACCGCGTCCGCGCAGCGCATGGCCGACGAAACCCGCGCTGCCCGACGGGCCACCCTCGGGGCCGTGCTCGAGCGCTTGGACGCCGACCAGATCGACAAACTCAACGACGGCCTCGCGGTGCTCGCCGACGTGACCCGACTTCTGCGCGAGGAGCAAGCATGACCCCGACACCTTCGGCGGCCCCGGCGATCGACTGCCGCCACCTGAGCCACCGCTACGGCGACTTCACCGCCGTCGACGACCTGAACCTGGAGGTGCAAGCGGGTGAGACGATGGGCCTGCTCGGACCCAACGGCGCCGGCAAGACCACGGTCGTGCGGTTGCTCACCACCCTCACGCCCGTCCAGACCGGCGACGTTCAGATCTTCGGGTTCGACTCCCGCCGCGACACCCTCGACATCCGCCAGAACATCGGCTATGTGCCGCAACAACTCTCGATCGAGTCGGCATTGACTGGCAGGCAGAACGTCGACCTGTTCGCCAGGCTTTACGACGTTCCGCGCCGCCAACGCCGCGGACGGGTCGACGAGGCGCTGTCCGCGATGCAACTTCTCGACGTCGCCGACAACCTCGCAGGCACCTACTCCGGCGGGATGGTGCGCAGACTGGAACTCGCCCAGGCACTCGTGAACCGCCCGTCGCTGCTGATCCTCGACGAGCCCACGGTCGGCCTGGATCCCATTGCGCGCGACGGGGTTTGGTCACAGGTGGCCGACATGCAGGAGGAGTACGGCATGACGGTCCTGCTGACCACCCACTACATGGAGGAGGCCGACGCGCTGTGCGACCGCGTCGCCCTCATGCACCACGGCGTACTGCAAGCCGTCGGTTCGCCGAGCGACCTGAAGGCGGGCTTGACGCCGGACGCCTCCGCCAGTGCGACGCTGGAGGACGTGTTCCGCCACTACGCCGGCTCGGACCTGTCCGAGGACAACACCAGGCGTGGGTTGCGCGAGATCCGTTCCAGCAGAAAGGCGGCGCGCCGTGCCAGTTGAACCGACATCATCCCGTCGCTCCGCTCGCCCCGGCGAAATCACCGTCGAGCTGGTCCGGGCACCACGCGGTATGCGGCGCGTCGGCGGACTCCTGCGCCGCATGGGCGCCTTCGCGCTCGTCGAGATGCAGAAGCTCTCCCACGACCGCACCGAGCTGATGACCCGCATGGTGCAGCCCGCGCTGTGGCTGCTGATCTTCGGGCAGACGTTCTCCAAGCTGCACGTCATCGACACCGGCGGTGTGCCGTACCTCTCGTTCCTGGCGCCAGGCATCATCGCGCAGTCGGCGTTGTTCATTTCGATCTTCTACGGCATCCAGATCGTGTGGGACCGCGACGCGGGCATCCTGGCCAAGCTGATGGTCACCCCCGCGCCCGCATCGGCGCTCATCACGGGCAAGGCGTTCGCGGCGGGGGTTCGCTCGATCGCCCAGGTCGTCGGCGTCATGGTGATCGCCTACCTGATGGGCATCCACCTGACCGCCAACCCCTTGCGGATCCTCGCCGCGATGGGCGTCGTGGTGCTCGGCTCGGCATTCTTCGCGTGTCTGTCGATGACGCTCGCGGGTCTGGTGCGCAACCGCGACCGGATGATGGGCATCGGTCAGGCCATCACCATGCCGTTGTTCTTCGCCTCCAACGCGCTGTACCCGGTGGACATCATGCCGCCATGGCTGCGTTGGCTCTCGGCGATCAACCCGCTGAGCTACGAGGTCAACGCACTTCGGGCGCTGCTGATCGGGACGCCCGGCAACACGGGGCTCGACATTGCCGTCCTCTTGGTCGCCGCGACGCTCGGCGTCGTCACCGCCTCGACGCTGCTGCGCCGCCTGGTCGGCTAGCGGCGGTCACTTCGGCGCGGCCAGATCGTAGGCCGTGACGCCGCCGATCGTCGTCGAGTGGAAGTGCCCGCGCACCCACCTCAGGATGTCGGAGTGCGCACGGGGGCTGATGTGCTCGCCGTGCTCGTCCTCCGCGACGGCGCCCTTGGAAGAGCCGCGAGGAGCCAGGTAGTACCCGATCTGATGGCGGGCGACGTCGTCCTTGAACTGCTGCAGCGTCGGCGCCGGGTCGGTACCCGAGAAGCCACCGATCGCCATCACCGCCGTATCCGTCGACAGTTCGAGCCCTGCCGCGGACGACGACCGGTCGATCGCCGCCGACCACGGTGTGGCGGTCGACTCGAGCAGGGCATCGAGGCGCGGATTGCCGACCCTGGTGCCACCCGAATACCCTGTCCGGGCCGGCCCAACGGAAGGGCCGATCCCCTGATGCGGCGCACCGACGGTCGCCAACGAATACGCCGCAGGACCGCCCAGCGCAGCGGCCAGTGCGACGGCCAACAGAACCGGGGCGACGTCACGACGCTGCGACCAACTCCACAGCAGCGCCGTCGACGCCGACACCGTCAGCACCACGACGGACCACCTCAGGGTCGGCCACGGCATGGCGCTGCCCCCCAATAGCCACCAACCCCAGACCCCCGCCGTCAGCAAGATGGCCACCAGTGCCAGCCGGCACCAGACGGCGTCGCGACGGGACCACGTCTGCTGCAGGCCGATCGCGAAGAGCGCCGCGACGGGCGGTGCGATCGACAGGCTGTAGTAGGGGTGGATCGTGCCGTGCATGTAGCTCAACACCAGGCCGTCGACCAGGAACCACGCGCCGAACAGAATGGCGCCTGCGCGCACCAGGTCCGTACGCGGAGCCTTGGCGCGCGCGACGATCGTCAGGACAAGCGCCAGCACCGCGGCGGGCACCAGCCAGCCGATCTCGAAGCCGAACTCACCGGAGAGCAGCCGCGACCAGCCCTGCGACCGACTGCCGTAGCCGCCGAAGCCGGTGATCGGGCCGAGACCGGACGGCAGTACGACGTCGGAATGGTCGCGACCCAGCACCCTTGCCAACCCGTTGTAGCCCAGGACCAGGTTCATGAAGTTGTTGTCGGTCGACCCTGCGAGATACGGCCGCGCCGACGCGGGCCACACGAGAGTCAGCACCACGAACCAGCCCGCCGCGAGCGCGAACGCCGCGGCAGCACCCAGCAGGTGGGCCAACCGGACGCGCAGTCGCACAGGCGAAGCGACGAGGTAGGCCGCCGCGAGCGCAGGCATCACCATGGCGCCCTCGAGCATCTTCGCCAGGAAGGCGAACCCCAGCGCCAGCCCGGCACCCGCCAGCCACCTCGCCGAACCCCGTGGCACGGCGCGCATCGTGCAGTACGCCGCAGTCGTCATCAGAAGAACCATCGCGGCGTCGGGGTCGTTGAAGCGGAACATCAGGACCGCTACCGGCGTGAGCGCGAGCGTCGCCCCGGCGAGCAACCCGGCCCGCGGCCCGCTGATCCGGCGCACCGCGCCGTAGAGGAGCGCGACGGCGCCGACGGCCATCAACGCCTGGGGGACGAGCATGCTGGCGCTGCCGAACCCGAACAGCTGGCCCGAGAGTCCCATCACCCACTGCGACAGCGGCGGCTTGTCGACCGTGATGAAGTTGTGCGAGTCCAACGACCCGAACAGCAACGCCTCCCAGTCACGGGACCCAGCCTCCGCGGACGCCGCGTAGTACTGGTTGCCCATGCCGTTGATGGTGATGTTCCACAGGTAGAGAAGGGCGGTGGCGAGCAGGAGAATGCCCAGGCGAACCCGGTCACCGGTGACGATCGACGACCCGCGGGGGTGCGGTTCCGCGGCCGGGGTGTCGGCGGATACTGCCAACGTTCCCAGGGTTTGCGTCACAGCACTCAGTGAGGCATTGCGACGTTCGGGCAACCTGTGAACGAGCGTTGAGAGTGCTGGCGGTCTGCCAGCCGATCGCTGGACTCGTAACGCGCCGCGAGTCCCTCAGCCGACCAGGCGGCCGATCGACGCCATCGGGATGGGAAGCCAACCCGGGCGATACCTGGCCTCGTAGCCGGCCTCGTACACCGCCTTGTCGAGTTCGTAGGCGGCGAGCACACCGGCCGAGGCTCGCGGATCGTGACCCGACGCGGCCGTGTAGCCGTCGCAGAACGATGCGCCGTTGCGGTCCACCCACTCGCGGGCCCGGACGGCCAGTCGGTCGTCCGGGCC
>NZ_JBOGDD010000202.1:0-3898 GCF_050701675.1 Mycobacterium sp.
GGATCACCCTGAGTGTGGCCAAGGGGGAGGTGATGTGCCTGCTCGGCCCCTCTGGATCAGGCAAGTCGACGTTCCTGCGCTGCATCAATCACCTCGAAAGCGTCGACGGTGGACGGATCACCTTCGACGGTGAGTTGATCGGCTACACCCAGCGAAAGGGGGCACTGCACGAGATGACCCCGCGCGAGGTCGCCCGGCAGCGGCGAGGAATCGGCATGGTGTTCCAGCGGTTCAACCTGTTTCCTCACCTGACCGCGCTGGAGAATGTGACCGCAGCACCGATTGGCATCCGCAAAATCCCGAAGACAAAGGCGGTCGCTGAAGCCCGGGAACTGCTCGACCAGGTAGGACTAGCCGACTTCTCTCACGCTCACCCTGCGCAACTGTCCGGAGGCCAGCAGCAGCGCGTCGCGATCGCCCGGGCCCTGGCCATGGGGCCGAAGCTGATGCTGTTCGACGAACCGACGTCGGCGCTAGATCCCGAACTAGTGGGGGATGTGCTCGACGTGATGCAGAAACTGGCCGCGAGCGGGATGACCATGGTGGTGGTGACCCACGAGATCGGGTTCGCCCGCAGTGTCGCCGACAGCATCGTATTCATGGACGACGGTGTGGTGGTCGAGTCCGGTCCGCCGAGCGAGATTCTCCGCAGTCCACGTCATCAGCGCACCAAGGCATTCCTCGATAGCGTTATGTGAGATGCGGCCAGGAAACTGTCAGCGGACATAAAAAGCTGGCCACTGGCGCGGAGATGAGTCTGCCCAGACCTACGGTGTGCTGCTCGGCGCGTCAGCGCCGTGGCGGCTTTTCCTGTGGTTTCGATATCGATGCCTAGTCGAATCGAAACCCGCAGGAGTGACCTACGGCCGCCGTGTGCGGGCGGCCGCGCAGCGCCCGAACGCGGTCATCGAGCATCCGCCGAGTGATGAAACCCAATGGGACTGGCTGGAATTGCCCGACCCACACGCATCCTGGGTGGGGCAAGACTGCGCACCTGTTAACCGGGTCGCTGGCGTGTTCGGGCAAGTGGCCGGCAGCGTTGTCCTTGGCGGAGGATCAGCCGCATCTGGTCGCTGCCCTGGACCGGGTGACCCGAGGCTTGGGCCGGGTGTGGCGCTTCTGCCGGATGGCCACCGTGTGCGATCCCGGCAGCGGACGGGTGACCGCATCCTTCCCCGGGGTGGCCAAACACTACGGGGTGTCGGTGGCGATCTGTCTGCCGCGGCGCGGCAAACGCAAGGGTGTGGTGGAGAAGGTCAATCACACCCGGTAAGGGTCAGGTGAAGCGGAACCAGCGCAGCGCGCATAGGGCCGCGACTGCGCCCCACGCGGCGAGGACCGCAACGCCGAACCAGTCCACCGACGACGTCAACGCCTGGGTCAAGGCCTCTGTCAGCGCGCCGGACGGGGTGAGCCTCGCCACGAAGCGCACGGTGGGCGAGACCATCCCACCCTCGAGATCGCCTTGGACCGTGAGCGCTCCGAGGCCCGCGAACACGAACCACAGAAGATTGGCCACCGCGAGGACGATCTCGGCACGCAGGGTGCCGCCGAGGAGCAGGCCCAACGCCGTGAAGCCCGCCGTTCCGACGGCGATGATCAGCGCGCCGAGTGCCAGCCCTGCGAGCGCGGGTCGCCAACCAAGGGCGAAACCGATGGCGCCCAACAGGATCGATTGCAGAAAGACCACGGTGACGACCGCAAGGGACTTACCGGCGATGATGCCCCACACCGGAAGCGCCGTCGCACCGAGGCGCTTCAACGCGCCGTATCGACGATCGAAGGCCACCGCGATGGCCTGCCCGGTGAAGGCGGTCGAGATCACGGCGAGCGCCATGATGGCGGGTACGAAGGTCGCCGCGCGGTTGGGACCGAACGAACCCAACGGCATCAGCACCAGCCCGATGAGCAGGGTGATCGGGATGAACATCGTCAACAGCAGTTGCTCGCCGTTGCGCAGCAGCAGCTTGAGTTCGAGACGGAACTGCGCGGCCAGCATGTTCGGCACCGTCGCCGGTCGCGGGTCGGGGGAGAAGGTTCCAGGAGCGAAGCGATTCGTCACGAGCGGAGTTCCCTCCCGGTGATGTCGAGGAAGACGTCCTCGAGGCTGCGCTGTTCGACGCGCATGTCGGTGGCCAGCACGTTGAGTCGCGCACACCAGGCGGTGACGGTGGCCAGCACCTGCGGGTCGATCCCGCCTTCGACGAGGTACTCCCCAGGACCGACTTCGCTGGACGCATAGTTCTCGGGTAGCGCTGAAACCAGAAGCGAGAGATCGAGTTTCGGCGGTGCCGAGAACCGCAGCTGGTTCTCGGCACCCCTGCCCATGAGCTCGGCCGGCGTGCCCTTGGCGACCGCAACGCCGTGATCGATGATCACCAGGTGATCGGCGAGTTGCTCGGCCTCGGTCAGTTGGTGCGTCGTGAGGACGACCGTGACGCCGTCGCGGCGCAGCCCGTCGATCAGGTCCCACACCACGATGCGCGCATGGGCGTCCATCCCTGCCGTCGGCTCGTCGAGGAACACCAGCTCCGGTCGACCCACCACCGCACACGCGAGGGCGAGACGTTGCTGCTGTCCGCCGGAAAGGCGCCGGTAGGTGGTCTTGGCGGCCTCGGTGAGACCGAGAGTCTCCATGAGCCACTTGGGCTCAAGCGGATTGGCCGAATACGCGGCGACGAGATCCAGCATCTCGCCTGCGCGCGCCGCGGGATAACCGCCACCGCCCTGGAGCATCACGCCCATGCGTTCGCGAAGCCGCGCATTGTCGGCGACGGGGTCGAGCCCGAGGATCTCGATCGATCCCGAATCGGGCTTGATGAACCCCTCGCACATCTCGACGGTCGTGGTCTTGCCCGCGCCATTCGGCCCGAGCAACGCCAGCACCTCGGCCTGCTGCACCTCGAGATCGAGGCCGTCGACGGCCGTCGTGGACCCGTACCGCTTCGTCACCCCGCGCAGCCGCACTGGGACGTCCGACGAGCGCTCGCGCGAGGAGCCAACTGCACCGGAACGGGAGGTCACGGTGAGTCAGCGTAAGCGTCGGGTCGGGTGATCGGTGGTGGGGAGCCGGGTGGGGAGTCGGCCCCGACGGTTCCGCTCGCGTCCGGCATCGGACGCCACGGCAGACGCCGGTAGGTGATCGCGATGAGGATCGCGACGATGATCGCGCTGGCGAGGGTGGCATCGAGGATCTGGAACAGGGCGAAGCGGTCGCCGTTGGCCGTGGGGCCGAATATGCCGACGATCAGCGTGATCACGATGGTGGTGCCGCGGAATCCCGGCCTCGTCGCCCATGTCGCGAGCGGGATGATCGCCCACAACAGATACCAGGGCTGCACCACCGGGAACAGCAGCACCGTCGCGCCAAGCGCGACGCCGAGACCGCCAACGGGATGCAGTCGACCGCGCAGAACGGCCAGCAGGAGCCACGTGACGAGAATTGCGATGATGATCACACCGATGGCACGGGTCAGGCCCAGCACCGCAGTGGTGTGGTCGCCCAGCCCGAGCAGGATGCCCACCTGGCCGGTGCCGAGCGCGATCAGCGTCGGTGGCGACATCCACGACCGCACGACGTTGGCGGTGCCGAGAGTGAACAGCCACCCGAAGCCCAGCCCGCTGGCCCAGCCGATGAACGCCGTCACCACCACGGCGATCGCCGTCAGCGAGCCGCCCGCGACCAGGAACGCGCGGAACGTGCCGCCCCACTTGCACGCCAGCGCCATCGCCACGAACCCCAACGCCAGCAGCGACGGCAGTTTCACCTGCGACGACATCGTGATCAGCACGGTCCCCGCGATCAGCATGCCCAGCGGTAGCCACCGCGCCCAGTCGGCGTGCCCATGGGGCCAGCGCAGGGGACGCGGTATGAGCGGGCCCGCGAACCTGCCGTCGC
>NZ_JBOGDD010000203.1:0-2978 GCF_050701675.1 Mycobacterium sp.
GCACAACGCGCTTCCGAGTTTCGCAAAACACTCCGCGCGGGCTTCGTCGCCCACGACGTCGTCGATGGCGAGAGGGCGCTTGAGCGCGACGAGAGACACCTCGGGACCGTCGCCGAGGTACCGCGCCACCTCCACCGCCTGTTCGCGACCCTCATGTGTGCGCAGTTTTTCCGTCGTGTGCCAATAGCTCGTTCCGACCACATCACGCAAACCGTCACGGAGCTCTCCGAAGCTGTCACGGTGGGCGACGACGCCACTGAGAAGGTAGAACGTCTTCGTGCCCTGATCGACTTCATACGTCTCGTCGAGGAACGCGACATAGCCCCCGGGCGCACGCTGGTACGCGTCTGCGAGCAACGCGGCCGCACCGTCCTGCCGCACCCAAGCCCTACCCACGGCGTGAGGGGTGGACCCGAGCCGTGGCGATCTGTTCCAGCTCCTCCTTGGACAGCAGGTAGTCATCGCGGCGGAAGCCACGGCCGCGGCTGTCCATGATGCGGCGGTGCTCAGCGAGCATCCGCAGGTACGTGTCGAGCGTCAGGTGGTGGGAGTTTCCGTCGTCGTTGCGGTCCAGCTGCGGCCGCAGTTCAGCCCACCGGCCGTCGCTCATTAAGAACTTGACGTAGTCGGCCATATGGCCTTCGAGCCCGTCGTTGTGGTCGAAGCCCTGAAACTCCAGCCTGTACGCCATGTCCTCGCCGACGGGGTCGCCGTCCTTCTTCAACTGCTTGATGCTGTACGTGATCACACGGAACATGTCGAGGATGTCCAGTACGCGGTCACAGTCCCGTTTGGAGAGCTCGGTGCGGAAGCCGGCGACTTCCCGCCAGTACTCTCCGGCGAAACCCGACTCGATCATTCGAGCGCGCTCCAGCTGGTAGCCCGTGTCCCCGTCGACATCATTGGATTCCTTGGGCAGCACCCGCGCGAGGATGCGGTGGAGCATCGCGAGCACCTGCCGGTCGGCGAGCCGCATAGATTCTGGTGCCGGCTCGTCGCCATGATCGACTTCCCGCTCGAACACGGGCACAAGCTCCGCCATGACCAGATCGCGGACGTACTCGCTGACCGTGACCCCCTCGGCATCGGCCAGCTCCTTGAGCTGATCGCGGATCCGGTCCTCCACGCGGATGTTCAGGACGGCCATGCCACCCCCTTTGTAGTTGTGTATTACGATCATCGTACCACTGTCATACGCGACTACAAAGATCGATTCCGCTCAAGCGCAAGAGAGTGCGGCTACAGCGGGTTGCGAAGGCCGCCGGCCGGCTGGATGAACAGGGTGCGCCAGTCGCCATCCGGGTGATGGAAAGGCTCCCATCCGAGCTCGGCCCAGAACCCGTCCGCCTCCTCGCTGTAGGCCAACAGCTTGCGGTCGCGATGCCGCTGTTCCAATGCCCGCACCGCCTGCGTCCCGATTCCCCGGCCGCACTCCACTGTGGCCACCTCAATGAACGCGATCTCCAGCCTCTCGGAGCCGATGGTCGGCACGTTCGCGTAGTGCTCGATGTCGACGTCCTCCTTGAGCTCGATGCGTGTAACCTCGGCGCCTCCCTCGAACACCTGCACGTACCAGGGGTCATCGCTGCCGTAGAGATGCGGGTCCCACCAATCGGGATGCGCGTAGGCAACGGCCTCGTCGAACGGCGGCATCCACCAGCGATCGTCAGCCGGGCCGGGTCTGAGATCGACGAGTTGCAGAGGCGCCCCGAACGGTTGGTTTCTCACGCGGCTTGTGCCGGTCGTATCCGTGCATCCAGCTGCGCAGCGGCGATGACCATGTGTCGCGGACACGGACGGTAGGGGTATCGGCACGCCTCCAGATACTGCTGCAGCGGCATCACTCCCACCTGTCGCCAGGCCCGGATCAGGTCGGCCACCTCCACCCTAGGCGTCTCCGCCATACCCTCCAGCAGCATGAGATCGGAGATCGAGACGACGGCGGGCGCTAGCATCCGGCCGCCGTACGCCGCCATCATCTCGCGAGCACAGAGCCCGACGAGCATCATCGACGTCGGCGTACCCGGAAGTCCCACATCTGGCACGGCGACGAAGGGCGCGAATGTCGTATCCACGAACCGTTCTCCTGCCCAGCCACTCTCGGTCAGATGGTCGATCACGGACTCGAACTGACGGGCCTTCTTGCTCGTCAGGAACGCTTCGACGTTGGAGGCGAAGTCCTCGCCGCTGCCCCATCCCTCGGCCAGCGGTTGCCGCAGCGGGCGGTGCGTCGCGTCGATGAGCCAAGCGAACCGGTTGTCGGTCGGCAGCATCCAGTCGCACGCCTTCGGCCGTTCGCCCCTCCTCACCGTCCACGCGGCCTGCATCTCCTCTTCGCCGATGATCGGGCCGAACACAGCACTGTGCTCAGCGATTCGGGCAACGATGCGACCGACGAGCCGCTCGAACTGATGCTTGACCGCGTCCTGGAACTGCTTCGCCCGCCCCGGCTTTCCCTGATCTTTGAAGCCCTGCTGAACATCGAACTCGGGCGCGTTTCCGAAGAATCGATCCATGCCCCACTGAGCCCGGAGCGCGAGCACGGTGCCATCGCCGAGGTCGAGGAACGGGAACCGCGTGAACGTGTATCGCTGAGCTCGCACATCGCCGCGCTCGCGATCCTGCTGCGACATGGCACGGAACTCGTCCAGGTCGCGGACCATGTTCCGCCGGATGTACTGCACGACCTCGTCATTGACACCGTGCTCGTGAAGTGCGCCAATGTCGAAGCTGGCGCGCCCTGTCCGGAGAACCGACATGATCGCGTCACCTGCCTGCAGGAACTCGTTCATGCCGATCCCCGTGGCTTCAACGAAAGTGTCGGCGGGAGTCGCACCGAGCTGACGCCCAGCCTTCTCCGCCCATGGCTGGTACCAGAACTCGTGTGTCATGCACTTCATCTGCTCCGGCAACTGAGATGCGTTGAACATCATCGACGCCGCTTCGTCCACAGCCATTTCGTTTGCTAACTCGATGAG
>NZ_JBOGDD010000204.1:0-3962 GCF_050701675.1 Mycobacterium sp.
GGACAGCGTTCGGAGCGATGTCATCGAATATCTGAAGGAACAAGTCCAACACTTCCTGGCGTTCGGTATCGCTGCTCGCTACTTGAATCACATCAAGAAGCTACGCGCGCTCCGTGACATCCACAGCGGGGTCGACGACAGTCATCGAGGAGTGATCTTCTCGATGCGAACGAGACGAACTGGGCGTTTGCGGACGTTGACCGCGTTGGCTTCGTTAACTAATTGCTGGTCAAGAGGTTGGCGGCGTTGGCTATTTGGGTTCTTCGCCGAAGCTACTGCGGACGGATTGCGGACGCCGCCGTCGTCGACTCGCCGGAGAGAGAGCGGACGCTGGCCGTGCAAGGCGTCGCCCAATTACGACCAGGGGACACCCCCCACCCCCTTCTAGCGTTCCGCCCGCCGGAGGAGGAATGATGCGTTGTGTGCCCAGTTTGGTTTCCCCCGCCATTGCGGTCGGTTCGCTTTCCGAGTCAGCACAGCCGTCGATTTCTGTAAGCGCGGAGGCGACGCTTCGGCCATGGATGCCTCGGGACGCTCCCGCGCTCGTAGCAGCCTATGCAGACCCTGCCATTCAGCGTTGGCATGTGAAGCGAATGGATTCGACAGATGAGGCAAGCGGATGGATCGACCGTTGGCGGAGTTACTGGACCGACGAGACCGAAGCACACTGGGCTCTTGTGTCCTCGTCTGATGAACTATTAGGCCGCATGGCTCTCAAGGGGCTGAATCTTGAAGACGGTAAGGCTGGACTTGCGTACTGGATCGTCGCCAACGCCCGAGGACGAGGACTATGTACTAAGGCTGCCTTGTCATTGTCCAACTGGGCGTTTCAGGAGCACGGCTTTCATCGAATCGGGCTAGAGCATTCTGTGGCGAACACCGCGTCCTGTCGCGTCGCGGTCAAGGCAGGTTTTCGAGCAGAAGGCACGCGGCGTGGCGCGGGGTTTCATGCCGACGGATGGCACGACATGCACCTCCACGGTCGTCTCAGCGACGATGAGGCAAGCTTGTGAATGCAACGGGAGGCGGCTACTGCGACAACGCGGCGCTACACGCGGGTTAGTCCGAAACACTAAGAACGCGGTACACGGTTGCACGGCTGACGCCGAGAGTCGTTGCGACAGTGATAGCCGACTCCCCGCTGTCATGCATGCGGCGCGCCAGAGCGACCTTCTCATCCGTCAGAGCTTTTGGACGACCGATGGACTGTCCGCGAGCCCTACGTGCATCCCTCGATGCGCTGCGGCGCTCCTTACCTAGTTCCAACTCAAGCTCGGCGAGGCTGGCGAGAACACCGGCCACCATGCGGCCCGCAGCGGTCGCGGTGTCGATGCCTTCGCGCAGCGACCGCAAGACGATTCCGCGCTCTTGCAACTCGCGGATCGTCATCATTACCTGAGCAGCATTGCGGCCCAATCGGTCGATGCCGACGACCACGATGGCGTCACCTTCGCGGGCGTAGTTCAGCAGTGCGTCGAGTCCGGGGCGTTGCGCCTGCGCCGATGCCCCAGACAGCTTGTCTGTGTACACGCGCTCCGCGTTAACGCCAGCAGCGGTGAGTGCATCGAGCTGTTGGTCCAGTGACTGGTGCTCGGTGCTCACCCGCGCATACCCGAGTTGCGTGCCGGTGGAGGTCGGAGCGGCTGCGGTGGTCATGGCCTAAGTCCAATACCGTTCAGTTAAGACTACATGGGTGTAGTTTGTAGGGATGCCTCGTGCGGGTTGGCGTAAGCCGGAGTCGGATCGTCGGTTGTCGGATTTGGTGTCGGTGGGTGTGCTGACGCGGGTGTTCCCGCCGGCGTTGGTGGATGAGGTGATTGAGGCCTCGGGCCGGACCCAGGTGCGTCATCGTGCGTTGCCGGCACGGGTGATGGCGTATTTCGCGATCGGGATGGGTCTGTACTCCGACGGTTCGTATGAAGATGTGTTGTCGCAGCTCACTGATGGTCTGGCCTGGGCTTCGGGGTGGCGCGAGCAGTACCGGTTACCGGGTAAATCGGCGATCTTTCAGGCGCGGGAGCGGCTGGGATCGCAGCCGCTGGCGGACTTGTTCACGCGAGTGGCTCGGCCTGTGGGCGAGCCGGATGCGCCCGGGGTGTGGCTGGCCGGGCGGCGGCTGGTCGCGATCGACGGGACCTGCCTGGACGTGGCCGATACCGCGGTCAACGACGAGTTCTTCGGTCGGCCTGGAGTGAACAAGGGCGAGAGATCGGCGTTCCCGCAGGCACGGCTGCTGGCGGTCGCCGAGTGCGGCACTCACGCGATCTTCGCCGCGACGATCGGTGCCTACCGCGACGCTGAGTCCAAGATGGTCGAGGGCCTACTCGGCGCTCTGACTCCGGGAATGCTGTTGTTGGCCGATCGCGGGTTCTTCTCATATGCATTGTGGCGTAACGCTTCTGATACTGGAGCGGATATGCTCTGGCGAGTGAGTACCGGCCGCAACGGGCCGACGCCGACGCATGTCGAGGATCTGCCCGATGGGTCCTGGCTGGCGCATCTGCGGGCCAGCACCGATCGGTACGGCGAGCCGATGCTGGCCCGAGTCATCGACTACACCGTCGATGACGGCCGAGACAACCCTGCCGTCTACCGACTCGTGACGACCCTGCTCGATCCCGTTGAAGTACCCGCAGTAGATCTGGCGGCCGCCTATGCGCAACGGTGGGAGATCGAGAGCGTCTTCGACGAACTCAAGACCCATCAGCGCGGCTCCAAAGTGGTGCTGCGTTCGAAATCGCCCGACCTCGTCCTTCAGGAGATCTGGGGATATCTGTGCTGCCACTACGCGATTCGCTCCTTGATGAGCCAAGCCGCCGACCACGCCGGGCGTGATCCGGACCGGCTCAGCTTCACCGCCGCATTACGTATCGCGCGTCAGTCCGTCGCCCAGCAGGGTGCTTTTTCCCCCTAACCGGCGACGATCAGCCGACCACCACTGGCGCGCCTTCCTGCATCGACTCCTGGACCGCATCAACCCGCCACGACGCCGACGATCAGCGCCCCGAGTGATCAAACGCAAGATGCCCAAATGGCACGTCAAAAGGACTGCGCACCAACACTGGCCTCAACCCGAACATCCACCCAGTATCGCAATCCGCAGCCACTAACTGAACGGTATTGGGCCTAAACGATTGCGCCACGGCGCGGAAAGGAGTCGTCATGTAGGAGACGACTGGCTTGGAAGTGGTTGCTGCACAGGAGATGAAGGTTTTGTGGCCCTTCGGCGTCGTCCTTTTGGGGGATGGTGTCAAACCACCTTGAGCTGCATTGGCTGAAGACCGTCGTGGTGAGCGTCGAGGAAAAGGGGGCGGGAGAGTCGTCAGGTGGGGACCGGGAAGACGAACGTGAGTGAACCACTGCTGAAGCGTCGAGATTTAGGAAGCGACATCGAAACCGGGGTCTCAATGCAATCCCGGGATGAGTCTGGCGGGTGCCCGAGTTATTGGCCAGGCGGTGTCCGGCGTGCAGGTGGCGTGAGTCTGCGGCTGCTGTGCGGAACGTGGGAAGACGCGTGTCGACACTGACGACCGCCCCCGTTTGGTGGGTGGTGGGAGAGAGGGAGCGCACCGAACGGCTGAAACCGGAGGTGTTGAGTACCGTCGCGGCATCAGCGTGCGCCCCGCCCGCAACGGCGCCCTCATGACCCTCGCGGCCGATCTCCCGCTGCGATCATCGCTGACCTACTGGGCATGCACATCAACACTGCAATCCGATGGGTCAGATACGCCGGACGGGATTGGGCCGACTACCTCGCCGCCCGAGCGGCCGAACAGGACAAGAAGTCCGGAGAAGCCGGGGAATAATGTTGGGCCGGAATATCGCCTCGCCACCGGCAACGAGCGAAACAGTTTACGCACCAACGCGTTCCGAATCTTGAAGACCACGCATACGCGATGACGGTGAGCGTGCTCAGGGGCACTACTTTGCCACGTAAACTTGCGGCCGGGCCTGTCAGAGAT
>NZ_JBOGDD010000205.1:0-6935 GCF_050701675.1 Mycobacterium sp.
CGCTCTACCCGCACCGTCCCGCGGAGGTGGGCGTCCCCAGCGAGAACCCCGCCCTCGCCGAGCGCGGACTGATCATCACCGACTTCGTCGACCGAGTCGGCGACCCGGTTTCGATCGTCGCCGAAGACGGCTCGTCGCACCATGCCGAGGTGCTGTTGGCCGACGCGCTGCGGTCTCTGCTGCAGGCGCTGACGGCGGGCAACCCGGCCTCCGAGCCGGTCGGGGTGACCCATCCGGCGCACTGGCCGCCGGCTGCGGTCGACGCCCTGCGTGGCGCGCTGGCCGCACGACCCGAGTTCGGTGGCTCGAAGCAGGCTCTCCCGGTGTCCGACGCGGTGGCCTCGCTCACCGCACTGCAGGACGATCCCGGCGTGCCAACGCGGGGGATCATCGCACTGTGTGACTTCGGTGGTACCGGCGTCAACATCACCCTCGCCGATGCGGCCAACGGCTTCCAGCCCATCGGTCCGACGGTCCGGCACGCCGACCTCTCGGGCGATCTCGTCGACCAGGCGCTGCTGAGCCGCGTGGTCGGTGACCTGGCGGCGGCGGGTTCGGTGGATCTGTCGAGCACGTCGGCGATCGGATCGCTGAGCCGGCTGCGCGGTCAGTGCAGGGCGGCCAAGGAACGGCTCTCGACGGCGGCCGTCACGTCGCTCGCCGTGGAATTGCCTGGGCATCGCACCGAGGTGAGGATCACCCGCACCGAACTCGATGACGCCATCCGCGAGCCGCTCGACGCATTCATCGTCGTGCTTCAGGACACCGTGCAGCGCAGCGGGATTCGTCCCGGTGACCTCGTCGCGGTCGCGTCGGTCGGCGGCGGGGCGCGCATGCCCGTGTTCACGACGGCGCTGTCCGAGCACCTGCGGGTTCCCGTCATCACGTCGGCTCAGCCGGAGTTGGCGGCCGCGATCGGCGGCGCGCTGTTGGCGGCTCGCGGTCTGGTCCCCGACGGGGCGACCGCCGTGGCGCCCGCAGCCGCCGTCGCCGCCCCCTTGGTCCCGGCGTCACCAGCCGATGCCGGTGCGCCGGGATCGTCGACGTTTCGCGCCCTGGCGTGGTCGGACGCCGACGACATTCCCGAGCCGACGCCCCAAGACCCCGCAGACGTCCAGGACGGTCCGGCATACGAGCCGTACGACCCCCGACCGCAGCTGGCCTTCGCAGACCACGATGCAGAAGCCGAGGACGCGGCGGCGGTGCTCCCGTGGTACCGCCGCCCACTCGCGATCCTCGCGGCCGCCGTGGTTTTCGCAGTGGTCGCGCTCGGTGGCGCTGCGTTGTACGTGCTGCGCAACGACGAGCCTGCCGCGCCCGCCTCGACTCCCACGACGCCGACCACCACGGCCCCGCCCGCATCGGAGGTTCCGCAGCCCAGCGCGGAAGTGCCTCCTCCCGCGCAGGCGCCGGACAACCAGACCGTCACCGAGCAGGCGCCCCCGCCCGTCGTGACGGTGACGCAGGAAGCGCCGCCCGCGCCGGAAGCCCCACCACCGTCGACGGAGGCACCGCCGCCGCCAACCACCACCGAGCCGCCACCTCCACCGCCATCGGAGACTGCGCCAAGCACGGTGACCACGCCGCCGAGCACACAGGGTCCAATCATTCCGACCCTGCCGTACCAGACCATCCCCGGTCTGCCGTTCGTTCCTGCCCCGTTTCAGCCGCCGCAACCCTAGGAGGAACGCATGACCGATACCGACGGCCTGCTCTTCGACCCGCACACCTACGATCCGACCGAGTTCGACGCGGAGACCCGGCGACTGCTGCGCGCGACCATCGACTTCTTCGAGGGCCAGGGCAAGAAGCGAATCCTCGACGACGACCTGAAGGCGCTGTGGCCCGCCGACTTCGTCGAGTTCGTCAAGCGGGAGAAGCTCTTCGCCACGTTCCTGACGCCCTCGGAGTTCGCCGACGGAAACCCGGACAAGCGTTGGGACGGCGCGCGCAACGCGGCACTCGCCGAGATTCTCGGTTTTTACGGCCTTACCTACTGGTACACCGAGCAGGTCACCATCCTGGGTCTCGGTCCGGTCTGGCAGAGCGAGAACAAGGACGCCAAGTTGCGCGCTGCCGACGATCTGGATGCCGGCGAGGTCATGGCGTTCGGCCTATCGGAGCGCGAGCACGGCGCCGACGTCTACAGCACCGACATGGTGCTGACTCCGGCGAGCGAGGAGGACCAGGCCGACGGCATCCTGTACCGGGCGTCGGGCGAGAAGTACTACATCGGGAACGGCAACGTCGCGAGCCTGGTGTCGGTGTTCGGCAGGCGTGGTGACGTCGATGGCCAGGACGCGTACGTGTTCTTCGCCGCCGACAGTCGGCACGCGAACTACCACCTGATCGACAACGTCGTGCACATGCAGATCTACGTGAGCACGTTCCGGCTGGAGAACTATCCGGTGCGGGCCGAGGACATCCTGCACACCGGCGTGGAAGCCTTTGCGGCGGCACTGAATACGGTCAACGTGGGCAAGTTCAACCTGTGCTCCTCGTCGATCGGGATGACCGAGCACGCGTTCTACGAGGCGATCACCCACGCGCAGAACCGCATCCTCTACGGCAACCCCGTCACCGACTTCAGTCACGTCCGGGCCAACTTCGTGGACGCCTACGCGCGGATGATCGCGATGAAGGCGTTCAGCCGGCGGGCGGTCGACTACTTCCGCAGCGCGAGCCTGGAGGACCGGCGCTACCTGTTGTTCAACCCCATGACGAAGGCCAAGGTCACGATGGAGGGGGAGACCGTGATGCGGTCCCTGCACGACGTGATCGCGGCCAAGGGCTATGAGAAGAACACCATGTTCCGCGAGGTCGCGCAGCTCATCGGCTGCCTGCCGCGGCTGGAGGGCACGGTGCACGTCAACGTCGGCCTGGTGCTCAAGTTCATGCCGAATTACATGCTCAATCCCAAGTCCTACCAAGAGATTCCGACCCGCAACGACGCCAGCGACGACACCTTCTTCTGGAATCAGGGGCCCACCCGCGGTGCCGGTGCGATCCAGTTCGCCGACTGGGCGCCGGTGTACGAGAACCATGCCCGAATCCCGAACGTCGCGCTGTTCTACGAGCAGGCGCAGGCGTTCAGGGAGCTGCTCGTCACGGCGGCGCCCGACGCCGAACAGGCGAAGGATCTCGACTTCCTGCTCAACGTCGGACACCTGTTCTCGCTGATCGTCTACGGCCAGCTGATCCTGGAACAGGCTGCGCTCACCGACCTCGACGACGACATCGTCGATCAGATCTTCGGCTTCCAGATCAACGACTTCAACACGTATGCCGTGGCACTGCAAGGTAAGCCGACATCGACACCGGCGCAGCAGGACTGGGCGCTCGGGGCCATCCGCAAACCGGTCCCCGACGCGGACCGCTTCACCCGCGTCTGGGAGCGGGTGCGGGCGTACGACGGCGCCTACCAGATGGCGCCCTGACTCAGGCCATCTCGGGGACCCGAAGGTGGGCGATCATCAACTCGAAGTCGTGCTCCTCGCGGATCTGGGCGGCTGCCTCCTCGGACATCGAGCCTCTGAGCCGATCCATTTCGCCGCGGTTGCGCTCCATGGCGTCGGCGCTCGCGAAGGCCATCGACGACACCCCGCGGCCCGACGTTCGGTCCACCAACAGGCTTGCGCTGCAGAATCCTTCGAGTTCCTGCAGCGCGGGCAGGGCCGACTTGAATACCTCGAGGCCAGCGTCGATCTGGTCGGTGTCGACGGTGGCCCAGGTGACCCGGACGCAGGCCCCCGCCCCCGCCTCGTGATCGCGGTGCAGGACCGCGATCTCCCATTCGTCGACGGTTGGGCTCGCGCCACCGAAGATCTCCGCGGCGCGGTTGCGAACGTCCTCGACGGCCGATGCGCTGGCGCGCATCGCATCCTCTGACTCCCAGGCACTGGTGATGATGCAGCGGCCGGATGACCGGTCGGCCACCAGGGACAGGCCGATGTGTCCCTCCAGGCCCTCGAGCACGGGCATCACCGTGTCGCGAACGTAGGCAATGCCGGCGTCGAGGGATGAGGGCGTGGCCTCGATGGTGGTTGTTCGTGCGTACACGATCTGCCTCCTCTAGACGGGGCAGCGTCCCGACGGCGCTGCCGTCGGAGTTCATGGTCCTCCGCCGACGATCGGATGGCAATGACTTCCGGCCGCCGTCACCGTCCCGTGCGGCGAGTGCC
Source organism: Mycobacterium sp. (assembly GCF_050701675.1). Taxonomy (GTDB): domain Bacteria; phylum Actinomycetota; class Actinomycetes; order Mycobacteriales; family Mycobacteriaceae; genus Mycobacterium. Next base: position 4,182 of record NZ_JBOGDD010000205.1, read on the forward strand.
ACTCACCGTCGAGCGGGGTAGTCGGCCCGCGCGGGAATGACCGCTCAGATGGTCGCCGTCGATGAGCACGTCGAAGTCCAGATCGAGTCGCATCGGTTTGGTGATCGACTGTCGCCAGGTGACCCGTGGACCAGTGACGGTGAGGGCATCCAAGGCTACCGTCTCGGCCTTGAGCGTGGCCGAACCAGATTGCACTCCAACGGCTTCGGTGAACTCATAGACGACGGCCAATGAGCCGATCGGGGTCTTGATCGTCACGTCCCAGGTGCCGAGGAGACTCATGGCCGGCTCCACACCGTTCCGCGGCGCTCGTAGGCGAACAGCGCCTCGACTGCCAGCGCGACCCCTGGGCCGTAGGTGCGCTCGAGAAGGTGCAGCGCGAGGTCCAGTCCGGAGGTGACCGCGCCCGCGGTGACCAGGTCACCGTCATCGACTACGCGCGCGGCGATGGCGTTGACGCCGGTGGCGTCGAGCACGTCCATGCCGAGGTGGTGGGTCACGGCGTTTCGCCCTTCGAGCAGGCCCGCCATCGCCAGCGCGAGTGACCCGCCGCAGACGGTCGCCGCCGTGACGTCCGGATTCGCCATCGCCTCGCGCAGCAGGCTCGCGGCGGCGGTCGCACCGAACCGGCTGAGCAGCACTGGAATCGTGTCGATCTCGTCGGGATCGCCGTCAATCGGGCCGGACGCGCCCGGCACGATGACGAAGCCCGCCTTGGTCGGGTCGAGGGTGGCAGTCGCGTCGAGAACCATGCCGCGGGTGCCGCTCGTCACCCGGCGCGGACCCTCGGCCGAGACCAGCTCGACCACCAGCTCACCGCCGACGGCATCGCTTCCCGCGGCGAGAACTTCGAACGGTGCGATGACGTCGAGCGGGTCGAAACCGTCGAACAATACGAGTTGGGCGTGCACTCGGCCATCGTGGCCTCCGGCCGGCCTCCGTCACCAGTGGCGAGAATGCCACGTGTCGACGGAATCTTGCCACTGGGTCTGTTACCGTCCCGGTCATGCACACCGTCGCCGTGCTGGCGCTTCCCGACACCGTCGCCTTCGACCTCGCGACGCCCGTTGAGGTCTTCGGGCGCGTCGAGCTCGCGTCGGGGGAGGCCGGATACCGGGTGCTGGTGTGTGGCACCGACTCCGTGGTCACCGCCGGACCGCTGAGCATCGCCACCGAGCACGGACTGGAGGCGCTCGCCGAAGCCGACACCGTCGTCGTGCCTGGGCGCAACGACGTGTCGATCGAGACGCCCGCGGCGGTCATCACGGCGCTGTGCGAGGCCTTCGAGCGCGGCGCCAGGATCGCGTCGATCTGCTCGGGCGCCTTCACGCTCGCGGCCACCGGCCTGCTCGACGGCAAACGCGCCACCACGCACTGGCGGGCCACCGAGGCGTTCCGTGCGACGTTTCCGGCCGTCCGACTGGACCCCGACGTGCTCTACGTCGACGAAGGACGGGTGCTGACGTCAGCGGGCGCATCGGCGGGCCTGGATCTGTGCCTTCACATCGTGGCAAGAGACCACGGTTCCGCCGTCGCCGCGGACGCCGCGCGACTGGCCGTGGCGCCTCTGCACCGCAGCGGCGGCCAAGCTCAGTTCATCGTGCGGAATCAGGCCCGCGCCACGCGAATCGCCGAGCGCACCGAACTCGACGACGTCCTCGCGTGGATCGAACGGGAGGCACACCGCGACGTCGCGCTCGGTGACATCGCCGCGCGCGCCGCGGTTAGCGTCCGCACACTCAACCGACGGTTCCAGACCGAGACCGGCCAGACCCCCATGCAGTGGCTCACCGGCGTGCGGGTGCGCCACGCGCAGCAGATGCTGGAGACCACGTCACACGGCGTCGAGCGGGTCGGCCGGGAGGTCGGCTTCGCGTCGTCTGCGAACTTCCGGGAGCAGTTCCGCAGGTTGACGGGCGTGTCGCCGCAGAACTACCGCAACACCTTCCGAGAGCGCATCGCGGGCTGAAGTCAGTGATGCACGCGCTGCTTCTTCTCGATCACTATCTGCGCCAAGGGGATTCGCACCTCGGCTGGTGCCGCCGCCACCCGCGCCGCGACACCCGAGCAGAGTTCGTCGAGGAAACCGTCGCGGCGTTCGGCCGGTAGCTCGACTGCGAGACTCGGGAACGTCGACATGCGCAGGAACGCCGCCCACCTGGCGCCGAGCCCCTCGGCCTTCTTGTCGATCGAATACTGGGTCCAGAAGCGGTCCTCGGCGTCGAACACCTCGAGGTGCTCGATCGAGAGTTTCTCGAAGGTGCCGGACGGCGCGAACGGGGACAGGAAGTCGCGGGCGCGGCGCCCGGCGATCGGGATCGTCATCCGGCGCACCTCGTCCTCGGTCACGAGTTCACGTGCCCCGAGTTCGGCGAGCGTGTCCACGGTGGCCTCCAGGAGCGGCCGGTACCCGAAGTCACCGTCCTCGCCGATTCCCATCGTCATCACCACCAGTCGGCCGCCAGGGCTCAGCTCACGACCGCGGAACGCGACGAACTCGTGCCAGTCGTGTGCCGCTTGCCTGGCGTAGGCGGCGCGGATGTCGTCATCGCGGCTGTACGCCACCACGACGTGGTCGGGGATCGGCCTCGGAGTGCGCGCCAACCATTGGATCGACCACGAGGACCAGGCCAGGTTCACGCTGTTGGACGGAAGGATCTGGGAGTAGAACGAGCGTCCGACGGCGGAGGCGAACGACGCGTGGTCCTTCTTCAGGTAGGTGTCCGGGTCGTCGCTCAGGGTCCGGAAGAGCGC
>NZ_JBOGDD010000206.1:0-3228 GCF_050701675.1 Mycobacterium sp.
TCGGCACATCGGCGGCCGCCAGGATAGTGGGGACGATGTCGGTGAGGTGGGTGAACTGCGACCGCAGCCCGCCATGATCCTTGATGCGCGTCGGCCAGGACACCACCATCGACGTGCGGGTGCCGCCCAAATGGGAGGCGATCTTCTTGTCCCACTGATACGGCGAGTTCATGGCGTGGGCCCACCCGTGCGAGAAGTGATTCTGAAACCACATTCCGCCGAACTCATCGATGTTCTCGATCATGAAGTCTTCGCGATCGTCGATGCGGTTGCCGAGAGTAACTATTTCGCTGGTCATTCCGCGCCCCGACGGGTCCTCGGCGCTGCAACCGTTGTCGCCCTGGATGTAGATGATTAGCGTGTTCTCGAGTTCGCCGAGTTCCTCGATGGCGTCGACCACCCGGCCGATCTGGTGATCACAGTGTGACAACGCTGCTGCGTAGCACTCCATCTGGCGGGCGCACACCCGCTGCATGTCTGGCGACAGGTCATCCCAACGCCGGTAGTCGGGTGGGGTTTCGTTGAGGACGGCATCAGGCGGGATCACCCCAATGTCCTTCTGCCTCTGGTAGGTCAGCTCGCGCTGGCGATCCCAGCCATCGTCGAAGTTGCCCTTGAACTTCTCGATCCAATCCGGCGGAGCGTGGTGCGGGGCATGTGCAGTGCCTGGTGTGTAGTAGGCGAAGAACGGCTTGTCGGGATTGACTGCCTTCTGCTTTCGCATCCAGTGGATCGCGTGGTCGGCCATGTCCCTATCGAAGTGATAAGTGTCCTCGCGGCCCAGATACGGATCAACCGGCAGGTTGTTCTCGTAGACCGCCGGGCGGAACTGATGCGCGTCGGCGCCGAGGAACCCGTAGAAGTACTCGAAGCCCAGGCCCGACGGCCACAGGTTGAACGGCCCGGCCGGCGTGGTCAGCCAGTCTGGCACGTTGTGATTCTTGCCGAACCAGGCTGTGCCATAGCCGTTTCCGGTGAGGACTTCCCCCAGCGTGCCGACGCTCTTGGACACGATGCTGTGATATCCGGGGAACGGTGTGGAGAACTCCATGATGATGCCGGTCGAGGCAACGTGGTGGTTGCGACCGGTCAGCAAGGCCGCGCGCGACGGTGAGCACAACGCCGTGGTGTGAAAACGGTTGTACCGCAGTCCGCTTTCTGCCAACCGTGCGTAGGTCGGGGTGGGTATCGGGCCACCGAATACCTCGCTGGCGCCGAACCCGACGTCATCGGTCATGACCAGCAGGACGTTCGGTGCTCCCTCGGGAGCTGTGACTTCCTTTGGCCATTCGATCGGATCGGAGCCCTCCACTGTGCGGTCGATCTTGCCGACGTCCTGGTGTGCCGGGATCGGCAGCCGGGTTCGGTCAGGCCAAGGGCGTTCATCTGTCATCTTGCTCAGTACTCCTTGCCTGCATTGAATCTGGCATGCAGCTTGGCTTCCTCCTCAGGAGGGAGGCCGGGCTCGCCAATTTCGACGTCGATACGGTCGATGGTGCCCTGAAAGGCGAACGGTGGTTTGTAGTCCCTGCTGACCGGCGCCCCGGTGTCCATGCCGACCCCGAAGGTGTCGATGCCGAACCGCGCGGCCACGGTGCGCTCGATACGCGTGCGGTCGACCTCCGCTCCGTCGACGGACAGAATCGCGTCGCCCCCCAGACCGCCCCCGCCGCCGTCGTAGAGAAAGGAGAACGTCACGGTCGATTCGCCTTCGGGCAGCGGATCTTTGCCCGCGAGCTTGGTGCGTTCGCTGTCGAACCAGTTGTATTCGTAGTGCGGCCTGCCGTCCTGCACATAGAGGACGTAGCCGGCGGACGTGCCACCTGCCGCCACCAGGACACCGTCGCCCCGCGTCGCGATGTGCGCGGTGATGCGGTGCGATCGGTTCTTGGTATTGGGTGCTGCGGTTTCGGGCAGCCGGATGGCTCCGGGGTAGTAGGTGAACTGGCGGCGGTTCGGGTCTGCACCGCCGGGCGGCGGCTTGGGAACGATCAGCCGGGCGGCACCCCGATCGTCGAAGGGATAGATGCCGTACTTCTCGGCCTCGTCGTCGAAGAGTTTCTTGAGTTCTGCGAGCTTGTCGGGATGCTGGTCGGCAAGGTCGTGGTTCTCGCTGAAGTCCTCGTCGAGGTGGTACAGCTCCCAGCGGTCGTTCTCCCAATGGCCCGGCGCATAGTCCTGCCGCCACGGAAAGGTGTGCTGCGCGCACGCGATCCAGCCGTCGTCGTAGATCGCGCGGTTGGTGAAGATCTCGAAGTACTGGCGCTGGCGGACCGGTTTGGCATCGGCGCTATCGAACGTCGAGCGGATCGACACCCCGTCCAGCGGCTTCTGCTCGATACCGTTGACCGTGTCCGGTGCCGGAATACCCGCGGCGTCAAGGATTGTCGGCACCAGGTCGATGAGATGGGTGAACTGGGAGCGGACGGCGCCGTGGTCGTTGATCTGTGCGGGCCAGGACACGACCATCGGGTTCCGGCTGCCACCGAGGTGGCTGGCCACCTGTTTGACCCATTGGAACGGGGCATTACCGGCCCATGCCCAGCCCAGCGGGTAATGCGGCTCGGTGTCGGGATTGCCGATGTCGTCGATGCGGGCCAGGTTCTCCTCGAGCGTGGCGCTGATCCCGCTGAGGCTCATGATCTCGTTGATGGTGCCGGACATGCCGCCCTCGGAGCTGGCGCCGTTGTCGCCGACGATGTAGATCACCATGGTGTTGTCCGCGTCGGGCAGCGCGCGGATCGCGCCCAGCAGCCGCCCGATCTCGTGATCGGCGAGCGCCATGTAGCCCGCGTAGTTCTCCATGAACCGCGCATACAGCCGCTGCTCGTCGCCGCTGAGCGAATCCCAGGCCGGGCACCAGTCGGGCCGCGGGGTGTCCTCCGCCTCGGGCGGGATGACACCGAGGTCCTTCTGCCGTTGCACCGTCTCCTCGCGCACGGCGTCCCAGCCCTTGTCGAACTGACCGGTGAAGCGTTCGCGCCACTCCGGCCCCACGTGGTGGGGTGCATGCATCGCACCCGGCGCGAAGTACAGGAACACCGGCTTGTCCGGGTTGACCGACTTGCTGTAGCGCAACCAACCGACCGCCTTGTCGGTCAGATCGGTCATGAAGTGGTAGCCGTCCTCCGGCGACTTCGACGGTTCGACCGGCACCGTGTTCTCGAACAAGACCGGGTAGTACTGATGGGTCTCCCCGGCGTTGAATCCGTAGAAGTAATCGAACCC
>NZ_JBOGDD010000207.1:0-5127 GCF_050701675.1 Mycobacterium sp.
GCTCGGCGCCGTGATGCTGATCCTCGCCATCGGTTTCAACATCGTCTTCCACTAACCAGGTCTTGCACTAGATCGGAGCCCGAAAATGGCCGTCCCCCACGCGAATAGAGTGCTATCGCAGCTGTTCGACATCCGCAACATCATCGGCGCGCTGCTCGCCATCTACGGCGTCGTTCTGACCATCGCCGGGTTCGTGCCCGCGGTCCTGCGCGATCACCACGACCCGGCGGCGGCGGGCAACCGCTCCGACCTGTACATCGGCACGGAGGCCAACTGGTGGGTGGGGCTGTTCCTGCTCGTCGTTGCGGCCGGCTTCATCATCTGGGCGCTGGTGCGCCCACTGAAGGCCGACGAAGCCCCCGCTACCGACAGCCCGGAGTGATTCGCAACAACGTGACCGCGTGCGGCGCCACCGTGCCACCTGTGATGGCGCCGGTCGTGGTGGTCTCGCTGTGCGCCCACAGGTCTCGCACGGTGTAGCAGGACGCCGCAGCGATGGCGATCGCTGCGGCGTCGGTGCCGATGGTGGCAGGCGTGTCCGCGCGATTGAAGAAGGCGGCGGCGACGGCGCCATTCTCGAGCGGCCGCACCAGCACCCGCGGGTCGGCAGGCAGTGGCCGGGCGGGTCGCACCAGCGGGTCCTGGTCGACGGCGATGACGTCGCGGTTGGTGAGGATCTCGCGGGTCGTCGCCGACATGGCCCGGATGTCGTTGCCCGCGATCAGGGGCGCTGCCAGCATCGCCCACAACGAGAAGTGCGCACGTTGCTCGGTATCGGAGAGGTTCGGTTGGGTGTCGAGCAGGTGGGTCAACTGCAGATCCGACATCGCCGCCATCGCATGAAGGTCCTCGAGCTGGTCCGGACGGACGTCGCCGACGGTGAGGTGCTTGCGGATCGACGGATAGTGGCCCGCGACATACTGATTCCAGCCCAGCCCCGCCACGAGCATGTCGGCGTCATTCCAGTAACCGGGTCTGCTGGGAACGGCCGCGGCGGCGCCAGCGAATTCGTCGGGTACCCCGAGCTCCGAACCCGCGGCGAAGGAGTCGAAGGGTCCCAGTGTGGGCATCGCGTCGCGCCACACCGGGACCAGATCGGCGGTGGCGCGGGTCATGTCGGCGATCTGCGACCAGTCGTAACGTTCCCCGGCGGTGTGATCGCCACCGCTGTTGGGGTTGATGCCGTAGACGATGTGCCTGCCGCTGGCCCGCAACGCGTCGCGCATCGCCGTGAAGACCCGCACCTGCTCCTGATGGTCCGCGTCGAGCCGGCACCAGTCGTACTTCAGGAAGTCAACGCCCCAGGCCGCGAACGTCCGTGCATCGGTGGTCTCGTGGCCCGCGCTGGCGATCGCAGGATTGACGCTGCAGCGCTCGTTGAACGGGCTGGCATACAGGCCGAGCAGCATGCCGCGGTCGTGAGCGTAGCGGGCCAGTGCGGCGATGCCGTGCGGAAAGCGGGTGGGGTCGGGCTGCAGGTCGCCCGCGGGTCCGCGCTGGTTGTCCCAGCCCGCGTCGAGGTTGACGTACCGATAGCCGGCATCCCGCATCCCCGAGGACACCATCGCGTCGATGGTCTCCTCGACCGTCTGCTCGGTGAGCTCGGTGCCGGAGTTCCAGGAGTTCCACCCCATCGGCGGGGTCAGGGGGAGTGCGTGATCTTGGGGTGCGGCGTCGCGTGGTGCGGCGCACCCGGTGAGCACGGCTGCGACGGCGGTCACACACGCGACGTACGCGCGGAGCGGGATGCGCATTGAAGGGTTCCCTCCAGGGCTCCTGGTCCGACCAGGGAATGACGGCGGCGACGACGTCGTCTCAGGTAACGAGCGTAGTCGCGATCAGTTACCGCAACGATGCGAGCATCCCAGCGTTCTCACCGCTTCCACACAGGTCCGTCGACGGTAAGGCTGACTAACTGGCTGTGTGACAACGACGTTGGAACCGCCTGCCACGACAACTGAGACCGCCGAACCGGCCCGTTCGCCAAGGTTCACCCGTCGCACCTGGGATCGCCTCGGATACGGCATCCTGCTTGCGGCGACGGCGGTCATGTACCTGTGGAACATCACCATCAACGGGATGGGCAACCAGTTCTACGCAGGTGCCGCGCAGGCCGGGTCGAAGAACTGGGAGGCCCTGCTGTTCGGGTCGCTGGACTCCCAGAACTTCATCACCGTCGACAAGCCACCCGTGTCGCAGTGGGTGATGGGTCTGTCCGGGCAGATCTTCGGCTTCGGCAGCGCCAGCATGCTGATCCCCGAGGCGCTCATGGCCGTCGCCACGGTGGCGCTGCTCTACGCCGCAGTCCGCCGGATCAGCGGACCGAACGCGGCGCTGCTCGCCGGGGCGGCGTTCGCGCTCACGCCGGTCGCGGCGGTGATGTTCCGGTTCAACAACCCCGATGCGGTGATGGTGCTGCTGATGATGGCTGCCGTCTACTGCGCGGTCCGCGCCCTCGAGCACGCCAGCGGAAAGTGGATCGCCCTGGCGGGCGTCGCGCTGGGTTTCGCGTTCCTCGCCAAGATGCTGGAAGGCATCATGGTGATGCCCGCGATCGGTCTGGTCTATCTGATCGCCGCGCCGACGTCGGTCCGCAGGAGGCTGCTGCACCTGCTCGGGGCACTGGTCGCCTTCCTCGCCTCGGCGGGCTGGTTCGTCCTGCTGACCCTGCTGTGGCCTGCCTCGTTGCGGCCATACATCGCCGGCTCGACGGACAACAACTTCATGAACCTGGTCCTGGGTTACAACGGGTTCGCGCGCGTCCTGGGCAAAGGCAACAACAATTTTCAGCCAAGTCCCGACGTCGGGGCTGCGGCAGGCGCAACGTTCGAGGTCAATCACGGTCACCACGGCGGGTTCGGCGGCTTCGGCAGCGACCCGCAAGGGGTGACGCGGATGTTCACCGGTGAGTTCGGGTTCGAGATCGGCTGGCTGCTCCCCGCGGCACTGCTCGCCTTGGTGCTGGTGCTCATCTCACGGCGCCGGGCCCCGCGCACCGACCTCGTTCGGGCGGGGGCCATAGTGTTCGGCGTCTGGATGCTGGTCGACGGGCTCGTCCTCAGCTACATGAAGTCGATGGTCCACCCCTACTACTGCCTCTCGTTCGTGCCCGCCGTGTGCGGCATGTTGGCGATCGGCATCCACGAGGCGTGGGACAAGCGGGACTCGTGGTTCGGTCGCGGCTCTCTGGCGGCGATGATCCTCGGCACCGGAGTCTGGAGCTGGTGGATTCTGGGTCGCAACGCCGAATGGATGCCGGCACTGCGCTGGGCGATCCTCGCCGTCACCGTCGTCGCGACCGCCGGACTGCTGCTCGCGGTGAGGTCGCAGGCGCGCCACCGCTTGGCGGTCGCGGCGCTGATGGTCGGGTTGATCGGCGGGGTGCTTGGTGGCGCCGCCGCGTACTCGTTCGCGACGCTCGGCCAACCCCACGAGGGTGGTGGCCCCACGGTCGGACCCGCCAGGGCCGACGGACACCGCGGCGGGAATTGGGGCCAGGACGACAACGCCCAGCTGGAGGCCTTGCTGCGCAACACCCACACCGACTGGTCGGCGGCCATCAACCGCTCCAACGGCGCTGCCGGCCTCGAATTGTCCACGGACACCGCGGTGATGGCCATCGGTGGATTCGGCGGAAGCGACCCGGCGCCGACGTTGGGCGAGTTCCAACAGGACGTCGCCAACCACCGGATCACCTACTACATCGCCCCGTCGGACGAGCATCGTCCCGGAGGATTCGGCCCTCGCGCGGCGCACACCGACATCACGAAGTGGGTGGCGGCGCACTTCACTCCGACGACGGTCGGGACCGACACGGTCTACGACCTCACGGCGCCTGCCAAGTGACGGTCGCGGCCGGCCAGACGGGCAGCGGGACTTAGGATGTGACGGCGGCGCGAGCCGCAGGGCGACGTGGCCCCTGGCGGGGAGGACGGTCGATGAACATGTCGGTCAGCGGTCCGCCGCCACCGGCTGGGCACGAGCGCCCGATCATTCCCTATGACGTCTTCGCTGCGGCGCAGTTCTATCTGTCGACCGGGCGGACGTTGGACGACGTCCTACCGTTGCTCGGGCTGACCAAATCGCAGTGGGAGCCGCTGAATACGGCCTATGCCCGTCTGGCCCTGTGGGAATGGGGTTATCAGGACTATTTCGGGGAAGCCGACGACACTGCGATCGTGCGGATGATCCTCGGCCCGCGCTGGACGCTCAACGAGCCGGATCCGGTATCGCTGCAATCGTGTGCCCGCCACATTCGCAAGGCCGCCATCGGCAATCCACGGATCGGACCCTTCGAGCACGTCGACTGGACCGCGGAGCACATCGCCGATCACGCGGAGGCGAGCCTGGTTTACTACAGTCACGACGGCAGCCAGGTCTACTACGACGGGGCGCCACTGATCGACAAGGCCGGGGTGGCCATCCAACCGGATCCGACGAGTTTCGAGTGGATCGGTGGTCGGTGGCTGCGCGATGCCGCCCATGTCTACGGGCAGGGGCAACACGGCGGCCGCAATCCCAAGCCCTATTGGTTCACCGTCGTCGACGCTGACCGGCTCAGCTTCGAAGTGCTGAACCTGCGCTACGCCAAGGACTTCCGTCGTGCCTACTACATCACCGACAAGACGATCCGGACCAAGAGCCCCGACGCATTCGAAGTCATTCCCGAAGTCCGACTGAACTTTCGCGACGGACTGGTGGAACCGCTCGTCGATACCAGCGTCTTCGCCCGCGACGACGAGTGCGTCTACTTCTACGGCGTCAGACTTCGCGGCGCGAAACCGCAGTGTTTCGCCGATCTTGGGCACGGATACGCGGCCGACGGGGAAAGCGTCTGGTTCTACGACGACAAGCGGCTCATCGATGGTGCCGAGGCCGCGACCTTTCGGGTGCCCGGCCCCGGCGAACCCAACCCGGGGCACGGGCTCGTCTGCGATCGATTCCGCGTGTATCGCCATGGCGAACCGGTCGATCCGACGGAGCACTTCGACCAGTGGCGGCCGTTCTTCGAGTTTCACACCGAGTTCGACGACTGGTGGTGGCATCGCCTAGAGGAGAGCCATACCTAGAAGTCGGCCCGCGGCGGCCGACGAAAGGCGTTGCGGTACGCCGACGGAGTGGTCGAGG
>NZ_JBOGDD010000208.1:0-6179 GCF_050701675.1 Mycobacterium sp.
CTCGATGAGGCCTCGAATCGGTTGGCGCACGTGCTGACTGAACACGGCGCGGCCCCGGGTGAGTTCGTGGCGTTGCTGGTGCCGCGGTCCGCGGAGGCGATCGTGGCGATCTTGGCGGTGCTCAAGACCGGGGCGGCCTATGTGCCGATCGACCCGGCGGTGCCCGCGGCGCGGTTGGAGTTCATGCTCGGCGACGCCGCCCCGATCGCGGCGGTCACCACCGCCGGGTTGCGTACGCGTCTGGACGGTTTCGACGTCCGCGTCGTCGACGTCGAGGACCCTGCCATCGGGTCGCAGCCCAGCACCGCGCTGGCCGCCCCGGCTGCCGATGATCTGGCGTACATGATCTACACCTCGGGTACCACCGGTGTGCCCAAGGGCGTCGCGGTCACCCACCACAACCTGACCCAGGTGCTGGAGTCGTTGCCTGCGGTACTGCCCAGAGGTCCGGGGCAGGTGTGGTCGCAGTGGCATTCGCTGGTCTTCGACGTCTCGGTGTGGGAAATCTGGGGTGCCCTGTTGCACGGGGCCCGGTTGGTGGTGGTGCCCGAGTCGGTGGCGGGGTCACCGGATGACCTGCACGACCTGTTGGTCGCCGAGAAGGTCAGCGTGCTGTATCAAACCCCGTCGGCGGTGGGGATGCTCTCCCCGGAAGGGTTGGAGAACACCGCGTTGGTGGTGGCCGGTGAGGCCTGCTCGGCTGAGGTGGTGGATCGGTGGGCGCCGGGGCGGGTGATGCTCAATGCCTATGGTCCGACCGAGACCACGATCTACGCGGCGATCAGCGCGCCGTTGGCGGCCGGGTCGGCTGTGGTGCCGATCGGTGCGCCGGTGCCTGGTGGGGCGGTGTTCGTGCTGGATGGCTGGTTGCGGCCGGTGCCCGCGGGGGTGGTCGGTGAGTTGTATCTGGCCGGGCGCGGGGTGGGTGTCGGCTATATGGGTCGTCCCGGGTTGAGCGCTTCGCGGTTCGTGGCGTGCCCGTTCGGGGCGCCCGGGACGCGGATGTATCGCACCGGGGATCTGGTGCGTTGGGGTGATGATGGGCAGCTGCAGTACCTGGGGCGTGCCGATGAGCAGGTCAAGATCCGCGGGTACCGCATCGAACTCGGTGAGATCCAGGCCGTACTGGCCGAGCTGGACGGGGTCGAGCAGGCCGTCGTGATCGCCCGCGAAGACCGACCCGGCGACAAACGCCTCATCGGCTATGTCACCGGCAGCGCTGACCCCGCCGAGATGCGCACCCAACTGGCTGATCGCCTGCCCGCGTACATGATTCCCGCCGCGATCACGGTGCTCGACGGGCTGCCGTTGACCGTCAACGGCAAGCTGGACCGGGGCGCACTGCCCGCCCCGGAGTACCAGGGTTCCGACCGCTACCGCGCCCCCACCACCAGGGTCGAGAAGATCATCACCGGCATCTACACCCAAGTTCTCGACGTAGAGCGCGTCGGTGTGGACGACTCGTTCTTCGACCTCGGTGGGGACTCGATCTCCGCCATGCGGGTCATCGCCGCGATCAACACCGCCATCGACGGCCACCTCGACGTGCGAACCCTCTTCGAGGCACCCACGGTCAGTGCCCTGAGCCAGCACGTCGACGGCGCTGGCGGCGCGATCACTGGTCCGAGCTTCGAATCCGTACACGGTGGCGACATCACCGAAATCCACGCCCGTGACCTCACCCTGGGCCACTTCATCGACGCCCCGACCCTGACGACCGCACCGACACTGTCGAGCCCGACCGACGAGACCCGGACGGTTCTGTTGACGGGGGCGACCGGGTTCCTGGGGCGGTATCTGGTGCTGGAGTGGCTCAAGCAACTCGAGCAGGTCGATGGCACGCTGATCTGCTTGGTGCGGGCCAGCTCCGATGAGGAGGCGCGGCGCCGGCTGGAGAAGACCTTCGACAGCGGCGATCCGGTACTGCTGCGGCACTTCGGAGAACTGGCCGCCGATCGGCTGCAGGTCATCGCCGGGGACAAGGGCCAAGCCGACCTGGGCCTCGACGAGAGCACCTGGCAGCGGTTGGCCCAGACCGTGGACCTGATCGTGGACTCTGCGGCGTTCGTCAACAGTGTCCTGCCCTACGGGGAGCTGTTCGGGCCCAACGTGGTGGGCACCGCCGAGCTGATCCGGTTCGCGCTCACCTCCAAGGTCAAGCCGTATGCCTTCGTCTCCACCTCCGACGTGGGCCGCCAAGTCGATCCCTCGGCGTTCACCGAGGACGCCGACATCCGAGTGATCAGCCCCACCCGTTCGATCGACGCCAGCTATGCCAACGGCTACGGCAACAGCAAGTGGGCCGGTGAGGTGCTGCTGCGCGAGGCTCACGACCTCTGTGGGCTGCCGGTGTCGGTGTTCCGCTCCGGGATGATCCTGGCCGACACCGAATACGCGGGACAGCTCAACGTCTCCGACACCGTCACCCGGATGGTGCTGAGTCTGGTGGCGACCGGGGTGGCGCCGGCGTCGTTCTATCAACTCGACGACGACGGCAACCGCCAACGCGCCCACTTCGACGGACTACCCGTGGGATTCGTCGCCGAGGCCGTCACCGCGCTGGGTGCCCAGCTGGCCGACGGATTCGCGACCTATCACGTGATGAACCCGCACGACGACGGCATCGGCATCGACGAATACGTCGACTGGCTGATCGAGGCCGGTCACCCGATCGAGCGCATCGATGACTTCGGAGAATGGTTGCAGCGCTTCGAAACCGGCCTGTGCGCCCTACCGGAACGGCAGCGTCAGAATTCGGTGCTGCAGATGCTGCAGGTCCTCACGGCGCATACAGAGGACCTGCAACCGCCAGAGCCCACGCTCGGATCCTTCGCCCCGGCCGAGAAGTTCCGCGCCGCGGTCCAAGAAGCCAAGGTCGGCCCCGACAAGGACAACCCCGACATCCCACGAGTCACCGCGCCGGTCATCACCAAGTACGTCACCGACCTGCAACTGCTCGAACTGCTCTAAACATGTGGAGTTCGCTTCTGGGCATGTCGCTGCTTGTGGCGCTCAATCCGGTTCTTCTTGGCATCGTCCTTCTCATCATCTCCAGGCCACGTCCCGTCCAAAAACTGCTCGCCTTCTGGCTCGGCGCGCTAACCGTGAACCTTCCTCTCTTCCTTGCTCCCCTGGCGTTGCTGAACCTGACGCCGGGATTTGCTTCGTTTGCGCAAGCCTTTGCCGCTCCGGCGACGGCAACGGCAACGGGCGGCTCGGCCATCCGGCCGACCCCACTCGTCATCGGTGCCATCTTTCTCTTGGTCGCCGCAGCGATGACGGTGCGCCTCTGGATGCGTCGGCGTTCGGAGTCGCAGGAGGCCGTGGCTTCGGGCCGACGGTTGGGTGGACGCCACCGAGCGCAACGCGGTCGGACGGGCGTTCCGACGACCGGCGGTGCCACTTCCACCCTCGTTCTGGAGTCCAGTGGGCCAAGGGATGAGTCGGGGCCGTTGGGTCGGGTGAAGGGCATGGCTAGCAGAGTTGGATCTGAAGTCCGGCGGCTATACGGCCGTCTCCTCAGCACATGGGAGAACGGGTCCGTGCGGGTCACGTTCGTGTTCGGCATGTTGTATCTGCCGTCCGTAACGCTGGTATTGCTGGTAGACACCACCATCGTGACGTCGGGAGCCGGGATCGGTGAACAGGTTTTTGCCGCCGCCGCGTTCGTCGTGGGCTTCCTTGCCGTTCTCGAGATCACGTGGCTGAGCTACGTCGTCGCACCAGGGAAGACCGCCGCGGTGCTACGACCACTCCACGACTGGGCGCAGACTTACAGTCGTCAAATCCTGATCGCCTTCTTCACTCTGATTGCGATCTGGCAGCTGTCGAGAGGCTTCAGCATCGGCTGACGTCCGCGCCCTGCTACACGGTGCGAGCCAGCCGGTCCGCGAGCAACCCGGCGAACCTTGCCGGGTCCTCGGGTACGTCACCTTCCGCGAGAAGTGCTGTGCCATAGAGTAACTCGGCAGTTTCGGCCAGTGAGGAATCCTCGGCGCCGCGGTTCTCGTGAGCCTGCCTCAGGCCGGTGACCAGTGAATGCTTCGGGTTGAGTTCGAGGATCCTCTTTCCCGCCGGAACCGCTTGCCCGGAGGCCCGGTACATGCGCGCGAGCGCCGGGGTGATGCCGAAGGAGTCGGTAACCAGGCAGGCCGGCGATTCCGTCAGGCGGGTGGACAGCCGTACTTCCTTCACGTGATCGCCCAAGGTTTCCCGTAACCAGGTGAGCAGGTCGGCGAAATCCCTCTTCTGCTCTTGGTTCTCGGCGTCGTGTGCCGCCTTCTCATCCTCGGAATCGAGGTCCACCTCACCCTTGGCAACCGACTGCAGGGGTCTGCCGTCGAACTCGGTCACCGATCCCACCCAGACCTCGTCGACCGGGTCGGTGAGCAGCAGCACCTCGTAGCCCCTTGCCTTGAATGCCTCGAGATGCGGTGACTTCAGAAGTTGCTCTCGCGATTGCCCGGTGGCGTAGAAGATCTGCTCCTGACCGTCTTTCATGCGCTCGACGTATTCGGCCAAGGTGGTCGGTTCTTCTTCACCGTGCGTCGAGGCGAACGACGAAATTCGCAGCAGTATGTCCTGGTTCTCGAGGTCCGACATCAAGCCCTCTTTGAGCACCGCACCGAACTGGGTCCACAGCGTGCGGTAGTCCTGCGGCCGTTCGGACTGCAGACTCTTGATGGTCGAAAGGACCTTCTTGGTCAGACGGCGGCGGATCGCCGAGACCTGCCTATCCTGCTGCAGGATCTCGCGGGAGACGTTGAGAGACATGTCCTGTGCGTCGACGACACCCTTGATGAACCGCAGGTAACTCGGCACCAACTGCTCACAGTCGCCCATGATGAAGACGCGCCTGACGTACAGCTGCACGCCGGTCTTGGCGTCCCGGGTGAAGAGGTCGAACGGCGCGTGTGACGGGATGAACAACAGGGCTTGGTACTCGAACGTGCCCTCGGCCTTCATCGGGATGACCTCTAGCGGATCGTCCCAGGCGTGAGCGACGTGCTTGTAGAACTCGGTGTACTCGTCGTCGGAGACTTCGTCGCGGGTCTTGGCCCACAGCGCCTTCATCGAGTTGAGGGTCTGCGTCTCGACGGTGACGCGCTCGTCGGCGCCGTCCTCGGTCGGCGGGGTAGTTCGCTCGACCTGCATCCGGATGGGCCACGCGATGAAGTCGGAGTACTTCTTGACGAGCTCCCTGATCTTCCACTCCGAGGTGTAGTCGTGCAGTTCGTCCTCGGTGTCTTCGGGCTTGAGGTGCAGCGTTACCGTCGTTCCCTGCGGCGCTCCTTCGACGGATTCGATCGTGTAGGTGGCCTCCCCGCTGGACGCCCACAGAGTGGCCTCACTCTCGCCGGCCTTGTGAGTGAGCAGCTCGACCCTGTCGGCGACCATGAACGTCGAGTAGAAGCCGATACCGAACTGACCGATCAGCTCTTCCGAGGCCGCCGCCTTCTTGGCCTCCTTCAACTGCTTCCGCAGCTCGGCGGTACCGGACTTGGCGAGGGTGCCGATGAGATCCACGACCTCGTCGCGCGTCATGCCGATCCCGTTGTCGCGAACGACGAGAGTGCGCGCTTGGGTGTCCACCTCGATCTCGATGTGAAGATCGGAGGTGTCGACGTCGAGGTCCTTGTTCCGCAACCCTTCCAGTCGCAGTTTGTCCAACGCATCGGATGCGTTCGAGATCAGTTCCCGCAGAAACGAATCCTTGTTGGAGTAGATCGAATGGATCATCAGATCCAACAGTTGGCGTGCCTCCGCCTGAAATTCCAACTGCTCGACGTGTGAAGTCATGTGATCCTGTTCAGTGCCTTGGATTGCGGATGCCGGAAAGGATGATACCGAGCACCTCATCGGGCAGGGCTCAGACCAACTAGGCGGGTCGAGACGTCCAGGCCATCGGACGCCAGCTCAGAGGATGCCCACGCCGTTCACCACACACCAAATCCCCGCGACTGCGAACAACGTGATCAGAACCTTCCAACGGTGAGCCAGCGCCCATTCGTGCGCCGGTCCCAGTGCCGCTTGGGTCCGCCGTGGCGCGACCAGATAGCTGACGAGGGCGAGCTCGAGAACTGCAAGCACGCCGAGGACGAACACGATGGTGGCACTCACTTGCGTGGCGAGCGAGGCTCCCGAACCGACGACGATCAGAACGACGAGCAGAATCGTGG
>NZ_JBOGDD010000209.1:0-23561 GCF_050701675.1 Mycobacterium sp.
TCATCGGGCTGTCCGAGCCGGGCCCGCAGACACTGCGCCGGGCCCACGCCGTTCACCCGATCACCGCGATCCAGAACGAATGGTCACTGTTCACCAGGGATATCGAGGACGATGCGGTCCCGCTGGCCCGCGAGCTGGGCATCGGGATCGTGCCCTATTCTCCGCTGGGGCGCGGATGGCTGTCCGGACGCGTTCAGACACCGGCAGACGTCAGCGATACCCACCGCAGGCATCCGCGCTTCGCGGGCGACGCGTTCGACCGCAACCGTGCCCTCGCCGACAACGTCGCCGCCATCGCCGCCGAGATCGGGGTGCGGCCGGGTCAGGTCGCCCTGGCGTGGGTGCTGTCGCGCGGAACCGACGTGGTGCCGATCCCCGGCACCCGTCACACCGAATATCTGCGCGAGAACGTCGGCGCCCTGGACGTGGTGCTCACCGACGACCAATTGGGGCGACTCGAGACCATCGCCGCTCAGGTGGCGGGGAACCGCTCGATCCGACCCGAGAACCTCGGTACGGAAGCACCGGCAGTGGGTGTCGCCGCAACAGCAGACAACTCGTGACCGTCATCAGTCGGTACGGCGATCGTGACGCGGCGCTGGGGATCCACAACGAGACACTTGCGCTGCAGCTTGCACACCGCTCCGTGCGCAAGTTCGCGCCCCAGCCGGTCACCGACGAGCAACTCTCGGCTGTGGTCGCCGCCGCGCAGTCTGCGGCGACCTCGTCGAACCTGCAGCCGTGGAGCGTGATCGCGGTCCGTGACCCAGTACGCAAGGCGCGCTTGGCGAAGCTGGCCAACGAACAGCAGTTCATCAACGAGGCCTCGCTGTTCCTCGTCTGGGTCGCCGACCTCGGCCGCGCACGTCGGCTCGCCGAGCGCGCCGGCACGCCGTTGGACGGCGCGGACTATCTCGAGACCACGATCATCGGCTTCGTCGACACCGCGCTGGCGGCGCAGAACGCCGTCGTCGCCGCCGAATCACTGGGCCTTGGAACGGTCTTCGTCGGCGCGGTGCGCAATCATCCGGAGGAGATCGCCGCCGAGTTGGCGTTGCCGCCGCACGCCGTCGCGACGTTCGGGTTGGCGGTCGGCACACCCGACCCGACCGAGAACGCCGGTATCAAACCGAGATTGCCGCAGGACGCCGTCCTGCACCGCGAGCAGTACGTGGCCGAGGTCGCCGACGCACACATCCCGACGTATGACGAACGACTGGCGGCCTATAACACGCGGTTCGGGCTGCCCGGCAACTGGAGCGAGCGCGTACTGGCCCGGCTGGCCGGCCCGCAATCGCTTTCGGGCAGGCACCGGCTGCGCGATCAACTCGTGCGCCTGGGCCTGCCGTCCCGCTGAGCATGGGTGATTACACCTAAGCCTCGCCTAAGCCTGAAGTCGATGGCAACGCCTCGCGTGCCCGCACACAGATCGCACGGCAACCACGCAGGACACGCATAGTGTGCGTATCGTGACCTAATCCCGTTGCAACTGTGACTGTTGTGAAGCAGTGTTACCAAAGTGAAATGGTATGACGGGCGCACTGCTCCGCGTGAGGACAGCACTTGACTTCGCTGAGAAGCCACCGCAAATGGATCACCCGGACGAGCAGCCAGGAAGTGACGATCTATCAGGTCACCGACCGGCTGCGCGACGGACGTTCGGTGCGCGTACCCGGTGACCAGATCGCTACCACGGTGTCAGGATGGTTGGCGGAGTTGGGCACCCGTAGTCCACTGGTTGAGGACCTTGCCCGAGCTGCCCGCGCCGGCGACTGGCCCGCCGTCCATGCACTCGGTGAGCACCTGTCGATCAACGTGACATCGCTACCCGCGGTGGTAGGCCAGCGGTCGAATTCGGCGCTCAGGAAGCGGACATGACCGCGAGCGGCGGCGATCAACCGTTCGTGACCGACTCTGACGTTCATTCCCTCACACGGGAGTTCGTGAACTCGGCCTACCGCGGCGACGAGTATGCGAATTGGCCGATTGAGCGACGCCTCGAGGGCTTCCTTCGCCGTCGAGGCCTCAGCCGCCACGCCGACAACGGCGACATCTGCAACGTCATCATCGATCGCATCATGACTCAGATCAGCACCACCGGGCGCCAGGCGGCGACACCGCGCGGTCGCTAGATCCACACGCGCCGACGCGGTGCTTAGAAGAATCCCGAATCGGGCAGGGCCGCCCCGTTCACGGCGATGTCGCCGAGTACCCGTGCCTTGTAGACGGTCGGGTTGTGCGAGAACAGGGTTCGCAGATTTCGCCAATGCCGGTCCAGGTGCGTCGCCTCCCGAACCGATGATGCGCCACCGGCGTCGAAGATCCGTGACGCCGCACGCAGGGCCGGCTCTTCGATCGCGACCTTGACCCGTGCTGCGGCGATCGACGCCCTGGCCTCGAGCTCAGAGTCGATTCCGGTGTCACGCGCCGCGTCGAGGGCCGAGGCGAGTTCGGCTGCCGCGCCGAGGACCAGTGACTCCGCCGCGTAGGCGACCGCGTCGATCTCACCGACGATCTCCAGCAGTTGCGGGTCGGCGGAAGGAGTGTCGGCCGTTGCGAACGTGTACGTACGATGCCGGTTTCGTACCAGCGCCGCGGCCTCGCTCGTCAGGCTGCGAAGTATCCCTGCGGCGATGGCGTGCAGGTACAGCTGAACCAGTGCACCCCGAGCACGATCGACGCCCACGCTGGTGCCGAGCCGGATGACCTCGTCGGGCGCCACCTCGACGTCCTCGAAGACGGTCGTGCCGCTGCCGGTGTGACGCTGGCCGACGCCGTCCCAATCGTCGACGTGAACGACCCCGGGGCGGTCGGCGGGAATGTATACCCCTACCGGCGAACCGTTCTCGTCCTCCGCGCTGACTCGCAGGTAGTCGGAGAATTGGGCGCCGGTGCTGTAGAACTTCCGGCCGGTCAGGCGCAGCCCGGCCGCGTGGTTGACCAGTTTCGTGTCATAGCTCTGACCGCCAACCCTGGCGCTGCTCAGCTCCGAGCTGGTGCCGCCGATCAGCTTGCCGTCGCCCACCAGCGAGATCCAGCGCTCGCGGCCGGGGCGTCGGGGGACACGTTGCAGTTCCTCCACTATCGAATAGTGCACGCGCAGGATGTGCGCCAGATCGGGATCGGCCTCGGCCAGTGCGATGACGAAGCCGAAGAACTCCGGCACGGTGTAGTTCGGGCCACCGTGTTCGCTGGCGAGTCGCACGGCACCCAAACCGTGTTCGCGGACCAGTCGAAGCCCGGCAGCGGGTGGCTCGTGCCCGCCGTCACGCAGCCGCAGCTGATAGTCCGTCGCGATGGCGGCGAGGACGTCGTCCAGATCCTTCCCGTCACGAGCCGACGGTTGATGTGGTGCCAGTTCAGTGGTCAACTCCGTCAATCCCTTCCGGCCCCTCCGGGACCTGCTTTCGTGTCGTCGATCCAGGCGTTGTAGAACCACGGCACCGAGTTGGCTGCGTTCGCGAAGCCTTTGACCCGTGGTGCGACGGCGAAGATCTGCGTGTCTTCGAGCAGCGGTATCGAATACGCGTTGTCGATGACGTAGTCGTTGTACTGCTTCAGCAGTGGCAGTCGTCGAGCGGGATCCGTGGCGCTGATCTGGGCGCGCAGCATCCGGTCGATCGCCGGATCAGAACCCTTGAGCGCATACAGGTCGCCACCCTTGCTGTCGTAGTTCTGCCACAACCGCACCGGGTCCGCCGTCGGCCAACCGTTGCGCCGCAAGCCCACCGAGTCCTCGATGCTGGCCGTCGGATAGTTCGCGAAGTCGGTCTGGCGGATCACCAGCTTGATGCCGATGCGGCGCAGCTGCCGTTGAATGAGTTCGTACATCGGCTTGGAAGTGTGGTCGTAGACGTCGACGTAGATCTTCGCGGACAGCTCCTGCCCGTCCTTGACGCGGTAGCCGTCGTCGTCGACGTGGGTCCACCCCGATGCCTCGAGCAGGCGGATCGCCTCGCTAGCGTCGAACCGGACGGCGTCGCTGCGGTCGGTATAGCCGGGGAAGTTCCTGGTGACGATGTTCTGGGCGGGCTTCCAATTGTCGGTGTAGAGGGTGTGCAGGATCTCGTTGCGGTCGATGCCGAAGCCGATTGCCTTGCGGACGTTGACGTCTCGCATGAACGGGGCAGTTTGGCGAACGTCGATGGTATTGGCCATCCCCGGCGTCCGCAGACCCCGCACGTCGAAACCCTCGCGCTGCAACAGCCGCTCGTCGGGGGGCTGCGCGTACCGGATTGCGTCGGCCTGTCCGGCGCGCAAGGCTCCGACCCGGACGCTGTCCTCGGTCACGGGGATCACGGTGACGGTGTCGAGATAGGCCTCGCCCTGGTGCGGCGCGGTGGCCGGTGCCCAGTCATAACCATGGCGTTTGGCGAGCACGATCTTCTTGTCCGGGATCTCCGACTCCGCGTAGAACGGTCCGGACCCGATCAGGTTGGTGATGACCGACTGCCGCTCCTTGCTGGCGTCGATCGTGGCGTCGGCGACCAGTCCGGACGAGTTCAACGACAGCACCGGAATGAACGCCGCATACGGCTCGGCCAGCGTGACCCGCACCGTGCGACGCGCCTCGTCCGCCGTGATCGACGTGACCTTCGGAAAGTATGAGTTGCGGGGGATGCCCTTCGGCTTGTCCCCGTTGGCTTCCCACTCGAGATTGCGCCGCACCGATTCGGCGTCCAGCCGCTGCCCGTTGCTGTAGGTCACTCCGTCGCGGATGGTGAAGTCGTACACCAGCTTCGCACCGTCGACCGTCCACTTCTCGGCGATCCACGGTACGTACTGGAAGGTCTTCGGATCCTGGTAGACCAGGCGATCGAGCAGCTGATCCTTCAGCAGGCTGTTCTGCCAGTAGCCCACCTGAATCTGCAGGGAAGCGGGGGCCTCGGCGTCCAAGTAGGTCAGGTCGCCACCGCGGGTCGCGCCTGCCCCCGATGCCCCGGGACGATCGCTGCCGCACCCGGCAAGACC
Organism: Mycobacterium sp.; assembly: GCF_050701675.1. Classification (GTDB taxonomy): domain Bacteria; phylum Actinomycetota; class Actinomycetes; order Mycobacteriales; family Mycobacteriaceae; genus Mycobacterium. The sequence continues at coordinate 4,972 of NZ_JBOGDD010000209.1, forward strand.
CCACGTGACCAGCAGTGCGGGGACCAGTGCGATCGCAAGCGCCCGGGTGATCCTCATGCGGCCCGCGCCGGCGCGCCGGGAACGGCGTCGAGAAGGCGTTGCGTATAGGCCGCCGTTGGTGTTCCGAAGACCGCGGCGACGGATCCGGTCTCGACCAGACGTCCCTTCTCGAGCACGCTGACCTCGTCGGCGATCTGGCGGACGAGGCTGAGGTCGTGCGAAACGAACAGGTACGTCAGCCCGAGTTCCCGCTGAAGGGTGATGAGCAGATCCACCACCTGCGCCTGCACCGTGACGTCCAGCGCCGAGGTGGGCTCGTCGAGGACCAGGATGGACGGCTGGAGAACCAGTGCACGCGCGAGCACGACGCGCTGCCGCTGCCCGCCCGAGATCTCCCGCGGCTTGCGGTCGGTGAGGGTGGCAGGAAGCCCAACGCGGTCCAGTGCATGCACCACCTGGTCCCTACGTTCCGAACGTGAGCCGATGCGGTTGATTCGCAAGGGTTCTGCAATGGCATCGCCGATGGTGAACCGGGGGTCCAGTGCGGCCAGCGGATTCTGGTGGACCATCTGCAGCTTGCGCGCCTGCGCGCGTTGCCGGGTGGCGCCGAGCGGAGAGTGCGGCCCACGGAGCTCTCCGTCGACCCGGACTTCACCGGAGTCGAAGTCGGTGAGACCGGCGAGCACCCTCGCCACGGTGGTCTTGCCTGACCCGGACTCACCCACCAGGGCGTGGACCGTTCCAGGGTGGACGTCGAACGAGACGTCGTCGAGTGCCCGGTGGTCGCCGAATCGCTTCTCCAACCCGCTCACCCGCAGGATGGGCGGTGCGCTCTTCACCGACGACGGGCGCTGAAACTCTTGCGGCCGTTCATACTTCTCCGGTGACAGTGCGGGGGCGTCGGCGATGAGTTGACGGGTGTACTCGTCCTCGGGGTGGGTCAAAACGGTGATGGTCGGTCCGGTTTCGCGAACCTGCCCGTCGCGCAGGACCACGACGTGGTCACTGTGGTGCTCGGCGAGGGCGAGGTCGTGGGTGATGAACACGACGCCGAGTCGGCGCTCGCTGCGTAGCTCGTCGAGGAGTTCGAGAATGCGCTGTTGCACGGTGACGTCCAGCGCGGACGTCGGTTCATCGGCGATCAGTAGCTTGGGGTCGCCTGCGATGGCGATGGCGATCAGCACCCGCTGCAGCTGTCCTCCGGAGAGCTGATGGGGGTAGTTGGCCGCCCTGCGCCCTGGCTCGTGGATGCCGACCCGGTCGAGCAGCTCGACTGCCCGCCGCTGCGCATCGCGCCTGTCCGCGATTCGATGCACTAGCAGAACCTCGGCGACCTGGTCACCGACCTTCTTCAGGGGGTCGAGGGACCCGAGTGGGTCCTGGGGCACGAAGCCGATGGAGTCGCCGCGCAGGCGCTGCCAGTCCCGCTGCGACAGGCCGGTGACCGGAGTTCCGTCGATGCTGACCTGCCCCGACGTCACGTGCCCGTTGTCCGGCAGCAGACCGAGGATCGCGCGTGCGATCGTGGACTTGCCTGAGCCGGACTGACCGACGATGGCGACGACCTTGCCTGCCTCGACGTCGAAGGAGACGTCGCGCACCACCGGACCGCGGTCGGTGATCGGGCCACGGTGCGATTTCGGCGTGTACTCGACCGTCAAGCCGGAAACCGTCAGCAGCGCAGGAGCATTCATGTCAACCGATCTTCTTTCGAACGAGGTGGGCGAGCCGTGACAGGCTCATCACGGTCAGCACGATCGCCAGCGACGGGAAGAACACCAGCCCGGGGGCCGAGTTGATGTAGTTGCGGGCTTCCGAAATCAGCAGTCCCCACTCGGGTTCCGGCGGCTGCGCACCGTAGCCGAGGAAGCTCAGGGAGGCGATGGCCAGGATCGCGGTGCCGAACTGCAGTGCCGCCAAGGACAGCACGGCCGAGTACGAGTTGGGCAGCACGTGGCGGAACAACAACGTCAGATGGCTGGCCCCGAGGTGTTCACTGGCCTCGACGAACGGCAGGTTCCGGGTGGCCAACACCTCGGAGCGGGCGAGCCTGGCGAACACCGCGATCGAGGAAACCCCCACGGCGATCGCCGCGTTCACCGTGCCGAAGCCGAGTGCCATGATGATGGTGATCGACAGCAGGAGGGTCGGAATCGACAACAGGACGTCGACGATGCGGCTGATGATGCTGTCGGCGGCGCGGCCGAAGTAGGCGGCCAGCAAGCCGAGGACGGTCCCGACGACCAGCCCGATGACCACCGCGATGAAGGAACCGGCGATGGTGGCCCCGGTGCCTGCGATGACACGACTCAGCAGGTCGCGGCCGATGTAGTCCGTGCCGAATGGATGAGCCAGGCTGGGTCCGGCGAGCGGCAGGTTCGGATTCTCCTGCAGCGGGTCGTAGGGTGCGATCGCCGACGGCGCGATGATCATCGCCGCGACGAGCACCAGGAACGACACCGCCAGCAGGTCCCACACGTTCACCCGTAGCGGACGGGTGAGGCGGGCAACGGCCACCGTCGGGCGGGCATCGGCGACGGTCATGCGGGCACCGCCTCGACGTCGGAGGTGGCACGAGTGCGGCCCGACGGAGACGACGTACCGCCGGTCCGGTCGATGCGGGGGTCGATGAGCGGGTAGAGCACGTCGACCGCCAGATTGATGACCACGAAGGTCACCGATACGGTGATGACCACCGCTTGAATGATCGGGGTGTCCTGGTTGCGGACGGCGGTTTCGGTGAGATATCCGATTCCCGTGCGGTTGAAGATGGTTTCGGTGATGACCGACCCGGCCAGCAGCTCGCCCACCGTGATGGCCACCATGGTGACGGTGGGAATCGACCCGTTCTTCACCAGATGGCCGAAGATGACCCGCTCATTGCCAAGCCCCTTGGCACGCAACACTTCGACGTAGGGCTGGCCGGCCGCATTGCTCAGACCCTGAATCAGGATCTGCGCGATGGGCGCTGCGACTGGCAGGGCCAGCGGCAATGCCGCCAGAACCGTGGACGAGAGACCCTCGTCCCGGACGGCCGACACCCAGCCGAGACTGAACGAAAAGAATTGCAGGGCGAGGAGTCCCGTCACGAAGACGGGGATGGACAGGAAGGCAGGCGGTAGTGACCGCGCCAGTTCCCGAACCGACGGCCACGGCGCGAACACCGCGCTCAGTGCGATGACGAATCCGAGCGCCACCGCGATCACGAAGGCGACGGCGGCCAACGACAGTGTCGAGGGCAGGGCCTGCGCGAGCAGCCGTGCCACGGACTGCCCACTGTTGAGTGAATAGCCGAGGTCTCCGGTGAACAAGCGCTGAACGGAAACGCCGAACTGCACGATGGCGGGGTCGCTCAGCCGGTAGTAGTCGCGAAGGGCTTGCGCGTCATCGTGGGAGATCGGGTTCTCCGGGTTCGAGATCTGTGTCTCGATCGGGTTCCCCGGCAGGACGTTGAGGACGAAGAACACCGCCGTATACGCCAGGGCGATCACGATGATCGACTGACCGACCCGCCGCAGCGCGAAACTCAACACCGCCGAAAGGTATTCGCTGGCCACCCGCGTCGGCAACGATTCCTACCTTTAGGAGTTTAAGTTCGACAGTTCATCTCTCCTTAACTGTTGGCGGGACTGGTATTTGAGCACTTCGAGTTGGCCTGATCGCAACCCGTTGCAGCACGGACCGGGCGGGCTAGCGTGCAGGGAATGGCTGTCTCACTTTCGGTCGGGGTGGAGGTCGTCGGCGACGGGCTCGGTGGCGATGGTGCCGCAGATCGGCCCGCACGGGGCATCGCGGGGTTGGCCCGTCGGCTCGAATCGGCGGGCGTGGCGTACTGGGTGATCGGAGCCGAGCGTGGTGAGGCCGTCGGTCGTTCGGCGAACAGCCTCGACCCGTCACTCGTCGCGACCATCGCCGCGCGGCACAGCACCCACCTCGGGATCGTCGTCGCCGGCGCCGCTCACCGCGACCATCCGTACAACCTGGCGCGTCGGCTGGTTTCGGTGGACCACGCCGCGCACGGGCGGGTCGGCTGGTTGGCACTGGACTACGACCACGGCCTCGCCCTCAACGCAGCGACCGACACGTGGACCGGAGCCGTACTCGATGCCACTCACACTGCCGATGCGATCGCGGCGGTGCGGACCTTGTGGCGCACCTGGCCGCTCGAGTCGATTGTGGGGGACCTCTCGACAGGCATCTTCGCGGACGCGACTCGGATCCGGCGCGCCGACGTCCGTCGCGGCTACGCCATCAGCGGTCCGTTGAACGTTCCCGGCTCGTCGCAAGGAGACCTGCCGGTGTGGCAGCAGGCAGCACTCGGGCACGAAACTGCAACCGGGGAAGCGGATCTGGTGATCGTGGAGGACGGCGAACCGATTCCCGAGACTGCGAAGGCGGTGGTTCGACTGCGCTCCGCCGCGGCGATCGATTCCGCCCTCGACCGACTCGCCCGTACGCCCGGCGTGGTCGGGGTGTCGCTCAGACTCGCGCCGGAGGACTTGGACTCCGTCCTGGACCGGGCGCTGCCCGCGGCGCGACTGCGAGCGGTGATCGACGGTCCCGGCGAGGGCACCCTGCGGGATCGGCTGCGATTACCGGTCCGCGCAGCACCCGACCTGTCCGCTCACGCCGTGGCCTTCGACACCGTGCCGAACCCGGGAGGCAGACTGTGACCCCAGCCGACCGCCAACTGATCCTCAACGTCAACGTCCTCAATCTGGGCATCCACACCGGCTCCTGGCGACGCAGCAGCGAACCGCCCACGTCGTTCGCGAACCCGGACTACTACGTCCGCATGGCCAAGGTCGCCGAGCGTGGGACGCTGGACGCGCTGTTCCTCGCCGACGGCCCCGCATTGCGCGACCATCCGACACTGCGCCCCTCACAGGCGTTGGAGCCGAGCGTGATCCTGGCGTCGGTCGCCGCCGAGACCGAACACCTCGGGCTCATCGGCACGCTGTCGTCGACCTTCAACGACCCGGTCGAGTTGGCCCACCGACTGCTGGGTCTCGACGAACTCTCCGGTGGCCGACTGGCGTGGAACGTGGTCACCACGTATTCGCCTCCGGCAGGAGCCAACTTCGGCCTTGCCGACTATCCGGACCGGCCGACGCGCTACCGGCGAGCCGCGGAGTTCGTCGACGTGGTGCTTGCGCTCTGGCGAGACGCGGCCAACGTCAGCGGCCGCGGCATCGACCACCACGGCGAGTTCTTCACCGTGGTCGGGTCCCTGCCACAGGGTCCGTCACCGCAGGGCCATCCACTGCTGGTGCAGGCGGGCGGCTCGCCGCAGGGACGAGATCTGGCAGGACGCGTGGCCGATGCCGTGTTCAGCGCCGAACTGGATCTCGGTGCGGGCATCGAGCACTACCGCTACGTCAAGGACTCCGCACTGGCGCACGGTCGGCGCCGAGACGACGTGAAGATCCTGCCCGGGCTCATCACGACGATCGGAAGTAGCCGCGCCGAGGCCGAGCGGCGGTACGCCGAGCAGAACGCGCTGCTGCCGCACAACCACGACCTGGACCGCCTGTCCCAGGTGCTCGGCGAGGACGTGTCCGCACTTCCGCTCGACGAGCCAGTGCCCGCGCGTCTGCTCGGAGACGTCACCGATCCGTCGAAGTTCCCTGCCTCGCTGGGGTTTCGGGAGTCGGTGGTACGCCTGATCGAGAATGGGAACCTCACTCTTCGGCAGGCCGTCCGCGAGTTCAGCGGCGCGGGCCACCGGGTGATCGTCGGTTCGCCGGAGGACGTGGCGGACACGATCGAGCGCTGGTTCCTCGCTGGCGCAGCCGACGGCTTCAACCTGATGCCCGACGTGTTTCCCGACGGTCTGGAGATCTTCGTCGACGAGGTGGTTCCCATCCTGCGCTCGCGCGGTCTGTTCCGCACCGCCTACTCGGAATCGACTCTCCGCGAGCGATTCACGGGGAGGCCGTCGCCCATCGGAAGAGCCGTACTGGCCAGGACGTAGCAGGCCGCCCGCACCTAGAATTCGATGCGCGATCCCACGATCACCGTCCGGTCGTACGCCAGGTGGAAGAAGTCGGCGGCGTCGGCGGTGAGATATGAGGTGGCGATGAACAGGTGCTTGCGCCACGGCGCCATGGTGGGCTCCGGACCGGCCACCAGCTCCAGCTTCGACAGGAAGTAGGAAGCCTCGTCGACGTCGATTCGCCCCTCCGTCTCGTCCGGATCGAGCAGGCGAAGGGCGTCGGGCACGTTCGACGCCTCCATGTAGCCGAATCTCGCGGTGACGTGGACGATTCCGTCCTCGGCATAGCCGAGCGCGTCGACCTCCATCCGTTCGTCGTCCGGCACGCGTGGTACCGGCACCGTCTCGATCGACATGATCACCACGTGCCGGTGGCGAGAGTGGTTGTGCTCCACGTTGGCACGCATTGCGAGCGGGGCGGTTTCCTTCCCGCGGTTCAGGAACACCGCCGTGCCTGGCACGCGCGCCAACGGCGGGTCGTACGTGGAGAGTCCGTCGATGAATTCGCGAAGGGGTCCCTCGACCTCCTCGCGCGCGCGGGTGACGATGCCACGGCCACGCTCCCACGTCATCATCACCGTCCACGTCGTGATGGCGATCAGCAACGGCAGCCACGCCCCGTGGACCAGCTTGGTGAGATTCGCCGCCAGGAACAGCAGGTCGACGAGCAACAGGGAGCCCCCGCCGATCACCACCAACCACAGAGGAGTGCCCCAGCGGGTGCGGGCGAGGTAGAAGAACAGCAGCGTCACGATCGTGATGGTGCCGATCACGGCCATGCCGTAGGCGTAGGCCAGTTTGGCCGAACTCTCGAAGGCGAACACCAAGATCAGCACCGACACCATCAACATCCAGTTGATCGCTGGAACGTATACCTGACCGTAGGCCGACGCCGAGGTGTGCACGATTCGCAGCCGGGGCAGCAGGCCGAGCTTGGCCGCCTGTGACGCCACCGAGAACGCGCCCGTGATCACTGCCTGCGAGGCGATGATGGTCGCGGCGGTGGCGAGCAGCACCATGGGAAGTCGAGCCCACGGGGGGATCAGGAGGAAGAACGGCGCACTGACCGAGCTCTCGTCGCCGAGAATCAGCGCCCCCTGCCCGAAGTAGTTGAGCACGCACGCGGGCAGGACGACGAACAGCCACGCCAGGGCGATCGGCCGGCGGCCGAAGTGGCCCATGTCGGCGTAGAGCGCCTCCGCCCCGGTGACGGCGAGGACGACCGCGGCCAGTGCGAAGAAGGCAATGTGGAAGTGCCCGAACATGAATGACAGTGCATACGTCGGCGACAGGGCCTTGAGGATTTCCGGATGGCCGACGATGCCCTTGACTCCGCAGGCGCCGATCGAGACGAACCACAGGACCATCACCGGCCCGAAGAATCGCCCCACCTTGGCCGTGCCGTGGCGCTGCACCATGAACAGCGCCACGATGATCACCGCGGTGATCGGCACCACCCAGCGTTCCAGGTCGGGTGTGACGACCTTGATGCCCTCGATGGCGGACAACACCGAGATGGCGGGGGTGATCATGCTGTCGCCGAAGAACAGGGACGCCCCGAAGAGACCAAGGGCGGCCAACGTCATCGCCGTGCGGCGGCCCCGCGTCGCCGCCCCGTGCCTCAACATGGTGATCAGCGCCATGATGCCGCCCTCACCGTCGTTGTCGGCCCGCATCACCAACGTGATGTAGGTCAGCGTGACGATGATCATCACCGACCAGAAGATCAGCGACACAACGCCGTACACGTTGTCGATGCTGATCGGCACCGGGTGCGGATCGGTGGGATCGAACAGTGTCTGCAGGGTGTAGATCGGGCTGGTCCCGATGTCGCCGAAGACGATGCCGAGCGCGCCGAGCACCAGGGCTGCCCGAAACGGCGGCGCGTCGCTGGCTCTGCGAGGCGACGTCGCGGGTGCAGAGGTGGTTGACACGGCAGCGTCCTTTGGCGGATCCGGCAAACCTCGATCGTAGTCCGCGCCCCCCGAAATTCCGGTTAGCCGCTGCTTCAGGCTCCCGTCGGTGCGGCGGCCCTGGCCGGCTGGGTCAGACCGAGATGATCGCGCAGTGTGGTTCCCTCGTAGTCGCTTCTGAACACACCGCGCTCCTGCAGCAGCGGCACCACCCGGTCGACGAATGGGTCGAGGCCGCCCGGCGTGACATGCGGGACCAGAATGAATCCGTCGCTGGCATCGGCCTGCACCAGGTGGTTGATCCTCTCGGCGACCGTGTCCGCAGACCCGACGAAGTTCTGGCGCCCCGTGACCTCGACGATGAGCTCGCGAGACGACAACCCCTCGGCTTCGGCCCTGGCCCGCCACTCATTGGCCGTTGCCACCGGGTCGCGGTGCATCCGAACGCTGGCCCGGCCACGCGCGATGGTGTTCTCGCCGACGACCGGATCCTCCTTCGGTAGGGGACCGTCGGGATCGTGGTCGGAGAGATCCCGATTCCAGAGCTGCTCGAGGAACTTGATCGCCGTCTGCGGCGACACCTGCGCGAGTCGGACGTCGTGCGCAATCTCTGCAGCCTCGGCATCGGTGTCGCCGAGGACGAACGTCGCGGCCGGCAGGATCAGAAGCTGATCATGCTGGCGTCCGTACCTGTCGAGGCGTCCCTTCACGTCGGCGTAGAACGCCTGGCCGTCCTCCAGGGTGCCGTGTCGCGAGAAGATCGCGTCGGCAGCGGAAGCGGCGAACTCGCGGCCGTGGTCGGAGTCGCCCGCCTGGAAGATCACGGGTCGGCCCTGCGGGCTGCGGGGGACGTTGAAACGACCGCTGATGTCGAAGTGCGCGTTCGAGTAGGCGAAGGACCCCGCCCTCGGGTCGGACAGGAAGACCCCGGTGTCCTTGTCGGCGACGATTTCATCGCCGTGCCAGGAGTCGAACAGCGTGTGCGTGGCTTCCAGGAAGCTCTCGGCGCGTTCGTAGCGCTGGTCCTCGGCGAGGTATCCGCCGCGGCGGAAGTTCTGTCCGGTGAAGGCATCCCAGGACGTGACCACGTTCCAGGCGGCGCGACCCTCGGAGAGGTGGTCCAGCGAGGCGAATTGTCGTGCTACCTCGTAGGGTTCGTTGAACGTCGAGTTGATGGTGCCGGTCAGTCCGAGTCGGTCGGTCACGGCCGCCAGTGCCGCCAGGACGGTGAAGGTGTCCGGTCGGCCGACCACGTCGAGGTCGTAGATTTCACCGCCCTGTTCGCGAAGGCGCAGCCCCTCGGCGAGGAACATGAAGTCGAACTTGCCGCGCTCGGCGGTCTGCGCGAAGTGGACGAAGGAGCTGAAGTCGATGTGACTTCCCGACGCGGGATCGCTCCACACGGTGGTGTTGTTCACACCGGGGAAGTGTGCGGCGAGGTGAATCTGCTTGACTGGCTTGGTCATGCGGGGTCCTAGGTCGTCGTTCCGGCGGTCGAGTAGCGGTTGGCGGGGCGTGCGAGACCGAGTGTGTCGCGCAGGGTGAGGCCGCTGTAGGTGGTGCGAAAGACTCCGCGTCGTTGCAGTTCGGGTACCAATCCGTCGGTGATCTGCAGCAGATCGTGGGGCAAGGTGGCCGGGCGCAGCCGGAACCCCGCGACGCCTGCGGCGTGCCACTGCTGCAGCAGGTCTGCCAGCTGTTGCGGCGTGCCCGTGAAAACCTCCGCGTCGCTGACGAATTCGCCTCCGGCTGCGTCGTCGAGCCGCCGCAGGCGCGACGCTGCCGCGTCCGCGGTGTCGTCGATGAAGACCACCAGGTCGGCGAACACCCGGACCGGTGACCCGCTGCTCCGATATGCCGCGATGGCCTCGACGACGTTCGCCGTCTCGGTGGCGCTGTGGGGTGTCACGAAGCCGACGTCGGCGCTTGCCGCGATGAGCCGATGGGCGGCCTCACCGTGACCGAGAGCGGCCACGATCGGCTGTCCCTGCGGCGGCCTCGGTGTGATGGACGGGCCCTTGACGGAGAAGCGGGCGCCTTCGAAGTCGATGTAGTGCAGCTTGGTGCGATCGATGAATCGGCCGGTGGCCACGTCGCGTATCTCGGCGTCGTCCTCCCAGCTGTCCCATAACCGTCGGACGACCTCGACGTAGTCGGCGGCTTCGTCGAGAAGGCCATCGGTGGGCAGGTCGGCGGCGCTCCGCCGGCCGAAGTGCCCCGCCGCGTCCGGGCTTGCCGTCACCTGAACGCGCACCCCCGCGCGACCGGAACTGACGTAGTCGAGGGTGGCGATGGCCTTCGAGGCGTGGAAGGGCTCGGTATGGGTGGCGATCACCGTTGGCACCAGACCGATGTGGTGGGTGCGCGGTGCGACCCTCGAGGCGATCAGCGTGGCATCGAGGCGGCCGCGGACGCGGTCGGTCCGATCGTCGGTGTGCAGCGGGTCCTCGGACTGCAGGGCCAGGCCGTCTTCGATGGTGACGAAGTCGAGTAGACCTCGCTCGGCTTCGGTGACCAACTCGGTCCAGTATCGAGGCGTGGACAGGTCGGCAGGAAGGGCGGCGGGCTCACGCCACGACGCGGGATGCCACCCCGTCCCGTCCAACGCGACGGCGAGATGAAGCGGGCTCGAGACACTCGACACGGACGTTCTCACTTTCCTTCGCGGCCACAGGGACAACGCCTCACTGCGTCCATGCCATTCCTACCGGGTCGGGCAGAGATTCACCGGCCGGCGTGTTCGATGATCGCGCACCGGCGTCGTACCGGCACGTCACCACTCGTCCTACCAGCAGTGTCGGCCGCTGCGAGCCGGGTTCGAAGAGATCGGCGCACGGTGATGCCAATACCCCGGCGGGCGATACTCCAGTCATGAACGCTTCCGGATCGCAGCCGCCCGTGCTGATGATCGTGCACGCCCACCCCGACGATGAATCAAGTCAGACGGGAGGCACCCTGGCCCGGTATGGCGCCGCGGGATGCCGAACCATCCTCGTCACCTGCACTGACGGTTCGCAGGGGGACGCCGCCGGCGGCGCCAAACCCGGGCAGCCCGGCCACGACCCACGACGGGTCGCTGCGCATCGCTCGGGTGAACTCGACGCGGCCGCGGCCGCGCTGGGCGTGCACGTCGTCGTGAAGCTCGGTCATCCGGACTCCGGGGCAGCCGAGGCCGCAGGAGAGGGCGTGGAGTCCTTCAGCCGAGGTCCGATGATGCCGACGGTGACGCAGATCGTCCGGCTCCTGCGGCTACACCAACCCGACGTGCTGATCACCTACCCGCCCAACGGGTTGTCCGGTCACCCCGACCACGTCCGCACCCACGACGTCGTCGTCGCGGCGCACGCGAACGTCGTCGCCAACGGTGAGCCCGAATCGCGGGTTCCGCGCCTCTACTACATCGCGATGTCGGCCAGTCGGCTGCGCGCGGCCCGGTCCGCCGTCCGCGCCGCGCTGGGTGACGACGCGTGGGCGCCGCCCGAGGAGATGGGCATCGACGACGCGGCGATCACCACGACCATCGACGTCGCTGCGTTCTGGGAGCAGAAGCTGCGGGCGCTGGCGGCGCACGCCAGCCAAGCCGACGCTGCCATGCTCCTGCGGATGTTCTCGGCGGACGGTGGACTCACCGAATCCGTCGTGCGCGTCGAGGAATACGTCCGCGTCCATCCGGTTTTCGCCAAGGGTGCCGTCGAGACGGACTTCTTCGGGCCGGGCGGCATCGGCTGACTGACCTGGTCAGAGGTTCCTCAAGTCGTCCGGCACGTCGACGGCGTGCTCGCGCAGCACCTCCAGCGGGACCACCTCGAGGGTGCGCTCGTGGGTGGCGGCGAGCACGACCGGGGCGGCGCGGCCGTCCTGCTGGGCCCGCATCCAGTTCACCGCCGTGACGCACCAGCGGTCCCCTGGCACCAGACCGGGGAACCGGTATTGCGGCATCGGCGTCGACAGGTCGTTGCCGATCGAGCGTTGATGTTCCAGGAACTCGCTGGTGACGACGGCGCAGATGGTGTGCAGACCGACGTCCTCGGGCCCCGTCGAGCAGCACCCGTCACGATGGAACCCGGTGAGCGGGTCGGTGCCACACGGATCCAATGGGCCGCCCAGTACATTGCGATCAGGCATGGCATCAGTATCTCGGCTTCTGGCGGCCGCGGCACTACCAGTGACCGCACTCGGCGATGATGGAGCGCATGGCCGAGCGTGACCGCGACGAATCGGGCCGTCCTCGAAGCACGCGCCCCCGCGATGCGCTAGGACGACCGTTGCCCTACGGCAGTCAAGGCGTCCCGCGCATCCCGGACGAGATCGACCTGTCGCCGGTGGAATTCCTCGCCTACGCCCAACGTCTGATCGATCAAGGCCTGGCGTTCCACGCGCACGAAGTGCTCGAGGCTGCCTGGAAGAGCAGTCCCGTCGACGAGAAACCGCTGTGGCAGGGGCTGGCTCAGCTCGCGGTCGGCATCACCCACGTCCAGCGTGACAACTTCGACGGCGCGATCGCCGTGCTTCGCCGGGCATCGGGCGGCCTTGCCTCCGTCGACCGCCCCGCCCCGTACGCAGTGGACGTCGCTGGGCTGATCGACTACGCGGCAACGCTCGGGCTTGACCTGGCGGCTCGCGCCGAGATCGGGGCGGAGCGGCTCCGCCCGGCGCTGACCTTGCCCACGTAGGGCACCGCGACCCGCACCCCCCGGCGCGCCACGGATGACCACTACCATGGCCGATACGGTAAGAGTTTCAGGACGACGGGTGAGGAAAGCGAAGTCGATGAAGGTGATGCAGGGCGTCCGCGTCCTCGAGGTAGCCCAGTTCACGTTCGTGCCCGCGGCGGGGGCGATCCTCGCGGACTGGGGCGCCGACGTCATCAAGGTGGAGCATCCCGTTCGCGGGGACACTCAGCGCGGGTTCATCAACATGGGCGGCTTTCAACTCGACCCGAACCGCCACCCACTCATCGAACATCCCAACCGCGGCAAGCGCAGCGTCGGTATCGACGTGTCCACCCCCGACGGCCAGGAAGTCCTCTACGAGATCGCCAAGACCGCCGACGTCTTCCTGACCAATTACCTGCCTGCACAGCGCCAGAAGAACAAGTTCGACGTCGAACACATCCGCGCGGCCAACCCGAACATCATCTACGCCCGCGGTAGCGCCTACGGCGACAAGGGGCCCGAGCGACTGTCCGGTGGCTTCGACGGCACCGCGTTCTGGACGCGCAGCGGCGTCGGCCACGCGCTCACCCCGGAGGAACTCGGCGGCGCACTGTCGCAGGGGATTCCGGCGTTCGGTGACTCCATCGGCGGCATGAACATCGCGGGCGGGATCTCTGCCGCCCTGTTTCATCGGGAGCGCACCGGGGAGACGGCGGAGATCGACGTCTCGCTATTGAGCACCGCGTGGTGGGCGGCGGGCGCCAGCGTGACCCAGGGCATGGAGACCGGTGAGACCATGCGTTCGCCGATGCCGAATGCCGTTGGCCCGACGGTGAACCCGTTCCTCGGCAACTACCTCACCTCGGACGGCGGAACCATCAACCTGTGCATCGTCAGCCCGACCGGCTACATACGCGACGCGTTCGAACACCTCGGTCTGCCCGAAGCCGCGAACGACCCGCGCTTCTCCGACGTGATGCCGCTCATCGGCAATGCTGCCGCGGCTGCCGAGCTGATCGCAGAGTCGATCCGGAGCAAGCCCTTCGACTACTGGCGTGAGCACCTGAAGACGATGAAGGGGCAGTGGGCGCCGTTCCAGAGCCTCCTCGACCTCGCGGGAGACGAACAGGCCATCGCCAACGACATGATCGTCGAGGTCGAAGCCAGCGACGGTGGCGCACCGTTCAAGGTGGTCCGCGGCCCTGTCCAGTTCAATCACGAACCGCTGGAGACGACGCGCGCTCCGCAGGCCTCCGAGCACACCGAGGTCGTTCTGATGGAGCTCGGAATCGACTGGGACCGGATCGAGAAGCTCAAGGACTCCGGCGCCATCGCCTGATTCAGGACTTGGTCACACCGGGTGGCGACGGGTGCTACGCGTTGGTCGCCACCGCGTGGGAGAGCAGGTTCGGGTCATGCGCCGAGATGATCAACAGATCCGGATCCTGCCGTCCGTAGAGCTCGGCCAGACGGGCATGGTTGTCGCGCACTACCTTTCGGTCGAAGGCGACAACCATCTCGGTGATCTTGATGCGCAGCGGAATCGGTGACAGTCCGTCGACCGTGCCCGCGTAGTAGAAGGCGTCACCGCAGTGCAGCACCCAGCGGTGGCCGGCGTCGACGGCGACGCACGCGTGCCCGCGAGTGTGACCGGGCAACGAGACGAGGACGATGCCGGGGGAGATGGTCTCGAGTTCCTTTGCGGCGGCGAACCCGCGCCACTTCTCGCCGTTGGGATCGTGCTCGACGATCTTCGGGCGGTGCGCCCACTGCGCGGGCTGGAACCGGACCCGCTCGCCGCGGGTCGGCCCCTTCAACGCGCCGAATGCCTCGGCGGCGGTGACGTGAATCTGAGCGTCTGGGAAGTCGGAGATACCGCCGATGTGGTCCATGTCGAAGTGAGTCGTGATGATGTGACGGACGTCTTCGCGGTGAAAGCCGAGGCGCTCCACCTGGCGCGCCGCCGTCTCCTCGACGTCGAATCGCGGGCGCAGCAGATGGCGGGAGGATCCGATCCGGCTCGGATCGGCGCAGTCCTGAAGGCCGAAGCCCGAGTCGACGAGTACCAGACCGTCATCGGTCTCGACCAGGAGCACGTGACAGATCACCGGCGCTCCCGGCGAGTCCATCGACCCGCAGTTGAGGTGGTGCACCTTCATGGCTCGACCTTCCCAATCAACTGCTCTTCGACGTCAGCGCCGCGGTCCCCGCATGAGTGACGCGAACGCGGCCAGCGCGGCCAGAATCGCCGAGGCGATGAACACGATGGCCAGGCCGTGTTGAAAGGGGTCCGCGATCAGGTGGGGGAAGAATTCGCTACCGGTGATCACCTGCTGGTTGGCGGCGGGCAGAGCGGCCAGCGCGCCGCTCGGCGCCAGGAGGTGCTCCAGCGGGTTCGCCCCGAGTACCGCCGAGAACAGCGTCGCGACCGGGGGGAGTGCGCCGACGTCGTGTGCGATGCCAGGCGGGACGCCCTGCTGGATCAGTCCGCTGGACATCGCCTCCGGCAATCGCGACGACAGGCCCGCCACCATGAGCGAGAAGAACACCCCGATCGACAGGGCGGTACCCGAGTTGAGGAACGTGGCACGCATGCCGGAGGCCACTCCACGCTGCTCGGGCGGGACGCTGCTCATGATCGCCGAGGTGTTCGGCGCGGCGAACATGCCGCTGCCGATTCCGTTGGCCGCGATCAGCATTGCGAAGGCCCAGTACGGGAAGTCGATGGGCAACATCAGCAGCCCGATGAACGTCGCGCCGAACAGCACCATCCCCGCCGTCGCGATGCCGCGCGTTCCGAAGCGGTCCGACAACGTGCCAGAAACTGGCCCCGACACCAGGAAACCCGCGGTCAGCGGCAGCAGGAAGATGCCCGCCCATAGTGGGGTATCGGCGTAGTCGTACCCGTGCAGGGGCAGCCAGATGCCCTGCAGCCAGATGATGAGCATGAACTGCATCCCGCCCTGGGCCAGCGACGAGGCGAGGACGGCGGCGTTTCCTGCCGCGAATGCCCTGATCCGGAACAGCCCAAGCTGCACCATCGGATCGGCCACCCGCGATTCGATGATGACGAAGGCGATCAGGAGCACGATCCCGGTCGCGAGCACCAGGTGCAACACGGGGTTGTGCCATCCGGTGGGGTGGCCACCTTGGGGCTGCAAGCCCATGGTGATCGCGATCAGAATCGCGCTGAGGCCGCCCGCGAAGGTGGCGTTGCCCCACCAGTCGATCCGGCCGGGACGCCTGCCGCCTGCCGGTTCGCGCAGCTTGCGGTACGCCCATATCGTCCCGAAGATCCCGACGGGCACGTTGACCCAGAACACCGCGCGCCAGTCCCAGGCGGCGAGCAGTCCGCCTGCGACCAGCCCGATGAACTGACCCGCGAGCGCGGCGACCTGGTTGAAACCCAGCGCGAACCCGCGGCGTTCGGCGGGGAAGGCGTCGGTGAGGATGGCCGCGGAGTTGGCCGTGAGCATCGAACCGCCCGTGGCCTGCAGGACCCGCCAGCCGATCAGCCACATGGCAGCATGCCCACCGGTGAACGGATCGAAGGACAGCATGATCGAGGCGAACGTGAAGACGGTGAAACCCGAGTTGTAGATGCGGACCCGGCCGAACATGTCGCCGAGGCGTCCGAGTGAGACGACCAGCACGGACTGCACCAGCCGGTAGCCCATGATCATCCACAGCAGGTAGCCGATGTTCGACGCTGCGAGCGGATCCAGGTCGATGCCGCGGAAGATCGCGGGCAACGAGATGATGACGATCGAACCGTCCAGTGCCGACATGAACACGGCGGCAGTGGTGTTGGTCAGGACGACCCACTTGTAGCGGTCGGCCGCCGCGGGGGCTGCCGTGGATGCGGTCCTCGTCGGAGCCTGGCTCATCGAAGACCGTCCGCCAGTCGCTGGATCAATGGTGCGGCGATCAGGATCTGTTGCAACTCGGTCTTCGTGAACCCGTCGAGGGCCGCCGCGATCTGCTCGACGCGAGCATCGCGCCGCCTGCCGACCATCTGCAGCCCGGCGTCCGTCACCGACATCACCACCCGGCGGCCGTCCGCCGGATCGGCGCTACGCGCGACCAGCCCACGCTCTTCGAGGCCGGCGAGCGTGGCGCCCATCGACTGCGGGCTGATCTGTTCGAGGCGGGCCAACTCGGCCGACGTCGCCGGTCCGCCCCGCTCCAGTCGCGTGAGCGCGGCGACCTCGGGGAAGGTCACCTCGCCGGGCGAGGCCGATGCGCGTAGCTGGCGTCGCACCAACCCCATGCTCACGAACAGCGCACGGGCAGCGCGGTCGCGGTCGGGTTCCGGTCGGTGTGCAGTCATCAGCCCCAACTTATCAGTCTGCACTGATGGTCGCGCTGGGAGTGCCCACTGGGGCAATCGAACTCAGCGGATCGGCGAGGAAGATTGGCGCCCTAGAGCGCCCGCAGATACCGCTTGCTGATCAGCCGCTGTGCCAGCGAGGTGATCGGACCCGCCAGCCGACTCCACCACGTCCCATGCCGTGAGAACGCGCTGACCTCCGCGTGCACGGCCTCGCCGATCGGGTCGTACCGGACGGCGAACAGCTCTTCACCCGTCTCGGCGTGACCCGGCAACGTGCCGTAGGCGAAGCCACGTCGATTGGGTTCGGCGACGACGTAGACCACCCGGCACGGCGCCCGCAGCGGACCCAGCCCGACGATCACCTCCGACCCGACGGCCGCGACGTCCGTCGTCGCGTCGACGTGAAGTCCTGCGCCACGCAGCATTCCCCACCGCATCACCTCGGCGGCCGCTTCCTCGAAACGCGTTCGCCCGTGGCCGATCACCGCCGACGCGTGCAGATGGTGGTAGCCCGGCGGTGGCGGACCCGCCGTCGCGCCGACCTCCGGGTAGGTGAAGGACAGGTCGGCGAGGTCGCTCAGTCTCACTGGTTCACAGTGCCAGTCTCGGCGTACCGTCTTCAAATGTGACCAGCCAATCTGTCGCTCAAGCATCCGGAACCTTCACTCTCGGCGGAGACCTCACCGTCCACCGCCTCGGATTCGGGACCATGCGCCTCACCGGTAAGGGCATCTGGGGCCCACCGGCGGACCACGACGAGGCGATCCGCGTTCTGCGCCGGGCCGTCGAACTCGGCATCGACTTCTTCGATACCGCGAACTCCTATGGGCCCTACGTGGCCGAGGAACTGATCCGCGAGGCGCTGCATCCCTACCGGGATGGTCTCGTCATCGCCACCAAGGCCGGACTGCTGCGGACGGGGCCGGACGCGTGGACGCCGCTGGGCTTCCCGGCCTATCTGCGTCAAGAAGTCGAGATGAGCCTGCAGCGCCTTGGCACCGACCGCATCGACCTTTTCCAGTTGCACCGCATCGACTCCAAGTTCCCCGCGGAGGACCAGGTCGGTGAGCTCGCCGCGCTGCAGAAGGAAGGCAAGATCCGGCACATCGGCCTGTCCGAGATCAGCGTCGAGCAACTGGAGGCGGCGCAGAAGGTCGCGACGATCGTGTCCGTGCAGAACCGCTACAACATGGCCGAGCGCGACGCCGACCCGCTGCTGGAGGCCTGCGAGGCCCAAGGCATCGCCTTCATCCCGTGGGCCCCGCTCGGCTCCGGACCGCTCGTCGCGGAGAGCGGACCGCTGCAACGCATCGCGGCCGAGCATCACATCAAGCCATCTCAGCTCGCCGTGGCGTGGCTGCTCAAGCGCTCCCCGGTGATGATCCCGATCCCGGGCACCTCGAGCGTCGCTCACCTCGACGAGAACGTCTCCGCGGCCGAGGTGACACTGTCCGACGACGAGTTCGAGGCGTTGAGCAGCACCGGTAGTTGACGCTTGCAGACGAGACGCAGGGGTGGGGGTCCCTGCTGCCGACGGGTCAGGCAATACGGTGTGCGAGTGGCCACCGACGCGAAGGACCCGCAGTCCGGCGGCGGATTCAACCCCCCGGTGCCGACCGCCAACGGCGGCCCCGACTACGGAAGGTTCGTCGAAGCCGTCCGCACTCTGCAGGATCTGACCCGCGGTGCCGACG
>NZ_JBOGDD010000210.1:0-7937 GCF_050701675.1 Mycobacterium sp.
CAGCCGGTACTCCTCGATGGCCTCGAGCCGGCCGAACAGCTCCTCGACCGTCAGTGCGATGTCATCCGCGTCCTCGTCCGAGCCGACGAGGATCACGTGCGGCTCGTCGGGACTGGTCAGCCAGATCCGCGTCACCGGCTCCACCGCGTCGTCCAGGTCCTCAGAGACGTCGATGCCCGATGGCGTGTAATACCAGGTGAGTGTCTCCCCAGTGGAGAACTCGTCGTCGAATACCCAACCGCGCGGGATGATTTCGTCAGCGATGCGCGCGACGCCCTTGATGTTCGCGTGCACGTCCCCAGGCAGCCAACTGTCGTTACGGATGACGAGTCGCTTCTTGCGACGCGCCTTCTTGGCCGCGCTGGAACGCGACATCTAGCCGAGCGCCCGATCCAGGTCGGCGATCAGATCCTCCGTACCCTCGAGCCCGATCGAGATCCGCACCACGGCATCGCCGAGACCGATGGCCGCACGCCCCTCCGGGCCCATCGCACGGTGAGTCGTGGTGGCCGGGTGGGTGATCAGTGACTTGGCGTCTCCGAGGTTGTTGGAGATGTCGATGACACGCAGCTTGTCGAGCACCTCGAAGGCGCGCTGCTTGCCCTGCCCCTCGGGGGCCGCCAGCTCGAACGTGATCACCGTGCCACCACCCCTCATCTGACGCTTGGCCAGGTCGTACTGCGGATGCGACTCCAGGAACGGATACTTGACCCAGCTCACCGACGGATGACCCTCGAGGAACTCCGCGACGCGCTGCGCCGAACTGTTGGAGTAGTTCACCCGAACTGCCAGCGTCTCAAGGCCTTTCAGCATGGTCCAGGCATTGAAGGCACTGATCGCCGGACCGGTGTGGCGCATGAGCTTCTGCACCGGTCCATCGATGTAGTCCTTGTCACCGAGGATGGCGCCGCCGAGCACCCGGCCCTGCCCGTCGATGTGCTTGGTGCCGGAATACACCACGACGTCGGCACCCAACGGCAGACCCTGCTGCAGCAGCGGGGTGGCGAAGACGTTGTCCAGCACCACCTTTGCTCCCGCAGCGTGGGCGAGGTCGCACACGGCGGCGATGTCGACGAGCGACTGCATCGGGTTCGACGGCGTCTCGAAGAACACCGCCTGCGTCGGCACCGACAGCGCCTCCTCCCACTGCGAGAGGTCTTCACCGTCGACGAACACGGTCTCCACACCCCAGCGCGGCAGGATTTCGTTGCAGACCACGAAGCAGGAGCCGAACAGGCTGCGGGCGGCGACGAGTCGGTCGCCCGCCCCGAGAAGCGCGCCGAGCGAGGTGAACACCGCGGCCATGCCGGTCGCCGTGGCGAACGCGGCGGGCGCATCTTCGATCAGCCGCAGGCGCTCCTCGAACATCGAGATCGTCGGATTGCCGTAACGCGAGTACACGTAGCGGTCGATCTCGCCAGTGAACGCCTTCTCGGCATCGCCCGCGGTTTCATAGACGTAGCCCGAGGACAGGTACAGCGCCTCGGCGGTCTCCTCGAAACCCGATCTCAGCAGGCCGCCGCGCACCCCGATGGTGGCCTGGCTGACACCGTCGGGCAGCGGCTTCGGAATGCGGACCGAGGGGATAGGGCCTCCGGGCGTGGAATCAGAAGTGGTCATGACTGCTTCCAGGGAAGTCCGATGGCACGCCAGCCGGCCGCGCCGCGATGCCCGTCCTCGTCGAGGTTTCCCTCGAACCCGTCGAGCACGTTGTAGGACGGCGCGATTCCCGCCGCGGTGGCGGCCGCGGCCGCACCGATGGAGCGGTTGCCCGAGCGGCACAGGAAGACGACGGGCCGCTGGCCAGCGGTCACGCCCGCGGCGGCCAGGTCATCGACGAACCCGTCGTTGTGCGTGCCGTCGGTGCGGTTCCACTCGATGTAGACGACGTCGCGCTTCAACGACGACGTGTCCGGGACGCCGACGAAGCGCCACTCGGCCGTGGTGCGACAGTCCACCAGCACGGCCTCGGGATCGTCGACCAACAGCTTCCACGCCTCTTCAGGGGTGATGTCTCCCGCATAGCTCACGATCGCGAGTGTCCCATATCTATTTCGAGCAAACCTTCCACGCCCCGTCCTCCCGCACGAACGTCAGGTCGGAGCTGGAGGTCTGCTCGACGGCATTGGCAAAGTGGTAGATCACCGTCGCCGTGGCGCGCTCACCGTCGACGCGGATGGTCGGAACGTCGTTGACGTAGCGCTCGCCGTTCTTGGCCACCGAGTCACGCTGCCTGGACAGGAAACTCGCCTCGGTGCCCTGATCCGCCAGACACGTGAAGTTGCGGAACTTGGCGTAGTCCTGGCTTTGCAGCGCGTCGTTCTGGCCGACGGCGGCCTGGGCCACCTGGTCCCCCGGGGTGGTCTGTTGGGTGCCGAAGACGTTGAAGAGAATGATTCCGATCACGACGAGCGCGAAGACCGCCAGCCCACCCACGAACGGGGCCAGGGTCGGACGATCGGGTTCGGGCTCGGGCAGCTGGATGGGTTCGGACCCGGAGTCGGACCCAGTCACGACCCGAGTCCGTGTACGACCGTCGAGATCCGGTGCGCGCGATCGCGAGCCCGGACGACGTCTGGCGCAGTGGCGATGGCCACCGACGTCCCCTCGAGCAGACGCACGTCGCTCTCGGGAACGGCTAGGGCCTCGGTCAGTGCACTGGTGGAGATTGCCCGCCTGGTCCCCACCTCCGCCGCCGACGGCGAGATCATGATCGTGTCGACCGACAGACCGAGAATCGCCCTTGCGTGGAGTTCGAACTGCGAAAGTCGTTGCGAGCGCAGGGTGACCATGCCGACGTCGAACGGCTGCGCCCGCACGGTGGCGAAGTACACCTCGTCCCCGCGGACCAGAAGTTCGACGGCGAACACGCCGCGGCCGCCCAGCGATCCGACGATGCGCGCCGCGATGGACCGCGCGGCATCGAGCGCCGCGAGCGACAGCTGCTGCGGCTGCCACGTCTCCAGTGGCGCGCCGTCGGCCTGCCGGTGCCCGATCGGTTCGCAGAACTGCACCGCAGGTCCCGACGCCTCGGTCGTGCGCACCGTGAGCAGCGTGATCTCGTGTTCGGTGTCGACGACGGTCTCCGCCATCACCCGGTTCGCCCAGGTCGGCCCCGCCGCGAAGGCGCGCTTCCAGGCCGGCTCGACGTCCTCGAGCCGCGTCAGCACCGACTGGCCTTCGGTGACCGTGCCGGTCAACGGGGTGACCACCAGCGGGAAGCCGGAGTGCCCGGCGACCGCGGCCAACTCCTCCGGCGAGGAGGCGAACCAGAACGGCACGGTCGGCAGGCCCAACTCGTCGCCCGCCAGCTTGCGCAGGCCCTCCCGGTCCACGCCGAGTCGGTTGGCACGCGGCGTCGGGAACACCTCGACGGAATCGCGCTCGGCCGCGGCGATCAATACGGCGGAAGAAACGTCGGAGGAGACGGCGACGACGTAGTCCGGCCGATGCTCGTCGAGCAGGGCGACGACCGCGTCGGCGTCTTCACACTCCTCGACGCGCACCACTGCGGCGCCGAGACGCTCGAACGCCCACGCCAGCTCTTGGCCGGCGTCTCCCGCCCCGAGCAGCAGGACCGAGCGCGGGCGGTCGGTGGTCTTCCCAAGGGGTTCAGTCATGGTGCGTCCACCCTGCCAGACCGATCAGCCCAGCCGGATGTCGACGTAGCACCAGCGCCAGTTCTCGCCGGGCTCCACCGAACGCATCACGGGATGGTCGGTCTCGTGGAAATGCCTGTTGGCGTGCTGGTGCGGGCTTGAGTCGCAGCAGCCCACGTGGCCGCACGTCAGGCACATTCGCAGGTGAGCCCAGGTACTCTCGCCGAGTTCATTGCATTCCTGGCAGCTGCCGGGCGTGATGGGTTCCGGCTCGGCCGCGTCGGCGGCCTCCGCCAGGTGCTCGCACGTCTGAGGAGATGGCGGGGAATTCACGTCGCGCCGTCGCGTTCTCCTCCGCATGGTGTTCAGAATAGTTCGGTCCCGGACGGGTCCCCGACAGAAGGGTTTGGCAACGTGGGTGGCGCCTCATTGCTCGCGGTGCTCGTAGCGTCGGTGTTGTTGGCCGGGATCGCCCGTCGGTACGACGTTTCCGGCCCGTTGGCGCTCGTGGTCGCGGGACTCCTTGCGGGCCTGATCCCTGGCGTGCACGGCCTCGAATTGCAACCGGACCTGGTGTTGTTCGTCATCCTGCCGCCACTGCTGTGGTCGGCGGGGCTGGAGAGCAGCTACGTCGCCCTGCGCAAGAACACCCGCCGGATCGGCCTGCTGGCGGTCGGCCTGCCCCTGGTGACGACGTTCGCGGTCGGCGTAGTCGCGTACCACACGGTGCCCGAGCTGACGGTGGCTGCGGCGCTGACGCTCGGCGCGATCGTCGCGCCGCCGGACGCCGTTTCGGCGGCGGCGATCGGGCGCAGATTGGGGTTGCCCCGGCAGATCATGACGCTTCTCGGTGGGGAGAGCCTGCTGAACGACGCGACCGCGCTCACCGCCTACAAGGTCGCGCTCGCCGCTGCGATCGGCACGGCATCGACCTGGGGCACCCCCGTGTTCACGTTCGCACTCGCCGCCGTCGGCGGCACGGTGATCGGCGCCGCGATGGGTTCTCTCATCGTGTTCGTCCGGACCTGGCTCGGCGACTCGCTGGTGGAGAGCGCGATCGGCCTGGTGGCTCCGTTCTTCATCTATCTGCTCGCCGAGGAGGCGCACGGTTCCGGTGTGATCGCCGTCGTCGTGGCCGCCCTCATCCTCGGTCAGAAGTCGTCGAGGGCCGGCTACGCCACCCGACTGCAGGACACCGCGGTGTGGAAGACCCTGCAGTTCGTCCTCGAGTCGTTCGCATTCCTGCTCATCGGCTTGCAGCTGCCGACCGTGGTCGCCGAGTTGAGAGGCATCTCGGCGGCCGTGCTGGCGATCGCGTCGGTGTCGGTCCTCGTGACGGTGATCGTCGTCCGCATCGTGTGGGTGTTCCTGATGGCCTTCGTGCCGAGGAAGCTCTCCCGGCGCATCCGCGAGAACGAGGAGAAACCCACTAAGGCGCAGGTCTTCATCGTCGCCTGGGCGGGGATGCGTGGCGTGGTGTCACTCGCGGCGGCCTTCGCGGTGCCCGCCAGCACACTGTCGGGAGATGCGTTCCCCGGCAGACCCCAGCTGGTCTTCCTCACCTTCGTGGTCGTCGTCGGAACGCTTCTGCTGCACGGCCTCACCCTGCCCTGGATCATCAAGGTGCTCGACGTGCAGGGCGACGACGTCCAGAAGGACGCCCTCGACCAGGCCGCGGCACAGACCAAGGCTGCGCAGGCGGCCGCGGACCGCCTCGACGAACTGATGGCCCTGCAGCGCCCCGACTCGGACGTCGGAGAACGTGCCGCCACCGTGCTGCGACATTGGAACGACCGCCGCAGGAACTCGGCATGGGAGCAGCTGGGACGCGGCGACGACGAGATCGGCGAGGGTCCCTCGGCGGCGTTCAAACGCCTGCGGCTGGAGATGCTCAAGGCCGAGCGCGACACGTTCATCGCCGAGCGGGACGCCGGGCGGATCGACGACGAGATCTTCAGATCCGTCCTGCACGGACTGGATCTGGAGGAGGCGGCGCTCGACCGCGACTGACTGCGCGGCGACTACCGTTCCAACGGTGCAGGACGTTCGGGTCGACACCACGCTCGGTGAGATACGCCTCCGCGTCGCGGGGACCGGTGAGGCGATCCTCTTCTGGCCGAGCCTGCTGATGACGAGCGACATGTGGTCGGCGCAGGCCGAGCACTTCTCCGACCGGTATCGCGTCGTCCTGATCGACCCGCCCGGACACGGCGGCAGCGAAAGACTCACGGCGGCATTCACCTTCGAGGACTGCGCTCGGTGCGTCGTCGACATCCTCGACGGGCTCGGCATCGACCGCGCTCACTTCGTCGGGAACTCCTGGGGCGGGATGATCGGCGGCACGTTCGCCGCCACCTACCCCGACCGCGTCCGCCGCGCCGTGCTGATGAACTGCACGGCGTCGCCGGCAGGTGCTCGGCAAAAGGTCGAGTACGGCTTCCTGCTGCGAATGGCCCGCTGGCTCGGCGGGATCCGGCCACCGCTGACCCGGTCGGTACTGAAGGCCTTTCTCGGGCCGACGACGTTGCGGAGCAGACCCGACGTCGTCGCCGTCGTCCGGGCCACCGTGCAGGCCGACGACGTGGAATCCTGCGCGTGGGCGGTACGCAGCGTGGTGCCGCGGCGGCCCGATCAGCGCGCCCTGCTGTCCCGCACGAGGACGCCGGTGCTGGTCGTCGCGGGCGTCGAGGACGCGACGTTCCCCAATCGGGAGACCAAGGCGATGGCGGATGCGATCCCCGGCTCGACGTTCGTCGTGCTCGACGGTGTTGCCCACCTGGCCGCCTTCGAGGACCCCGCGTTGGTCAATCAGCTGGTGGATGACTTCCTGACGCGCTGACGCATCGCCACCGCCGCCACGCTTTCTGTGGCAGTTGGGAAACCGTCGGTACCGTCGAGCACATGACCGCACCGAATGTTGTGCTCCGGCCGGGAGAACCGGCCCTACCTCCGGTACACATGCGCCGCGACGCGTTGGACCCCACCCCGGAGCTCGGACGGATTCGCGAGACCACCGGTGTCCGTGAAGTGATCAACGCCTTCGGCATGAAGGTCCACCTGGTCACCCGCCACGACGACGTCAAGGCGGTGCTGTCGGACTACGAACACTTCTCCAACGCGCGCCCGCCAGGGTTCGTCATCCCCGGCGCGCCCGTAATGCCCGAGGAGGAGCAGGCCAGCGCAAGGGCGGGCAATCTGCTCGGCCTCGACCCGCCCGAACATCAGCGGTTGCGCCGGATGCTCACGCCTGAGTTCAACTTCCGTCGGATCAAGCGGATGGAGCCCCGGATCACCGAGATCGTCGAGGACCACCTCGACGCGATGGAGGCCGCGGGCGCACCGGCCGATCTGGTGCAGCACTTCGCGCTGCCCATCCCGTCACTCGTCATCTGCGAGCTGCTCGGCGTGCCCTACTCCGACCGCGCCGAATTCCAGACCCGTTCCGGGCGGCAGCTCGACCTGTCGCTCCCGATCACCGAGCGGATGGAACTGCAGCGCCAAGGCCGCGAGTACATGCACTCGTTGGTGGACAGCGCCCGCAGCCATCCGGGTGACGACATCCTCGGCACGCTGGTCCGCGAGCACGGCAACGAGCTCACCGACGACGAACTCGTCGGCATCGCAGGCCTGCTTCTGCTCGCCGGGCACGAGACCACGTCGAACATGCTGGGGCTCGGCACCCTGGCGCTGCTGCGTCACCCCGACCAGCTGATCGCGGTTCGCGACGATCCCGATGCCGTCGGCCCCGCGGTCGAGGAGCTACTGCGGTGGCTCTCCATCGTGCAGACCTCGATACCGCGGATCACCACCGCCGACGTCGAGATCGCCGGGGTCCCGATACCCGCGGGTCAGTTGGTCTTCGCCTCCTTGCCTGCGGGCAACCGGGACCCCGAATTCACGCATGAGCCAGACGTTCTCGACATTCGCCGCGGTGCGCCAGGGCATCTGGCGTTCGGTCACGGCGTGCACCACTGTCTCGGCGCACCACTGGCCCGGATGGAGATGCGGATCGCGTGGCCGGCCCTGTTCCGCCGCTTCCCCGGACTGGCGCTCGCCGAGGACTTCGAAGACGTCCAGTTCCGTTCGTTTCACTTCATCTACGGACTACGGTCGTTGTTGGTGAGGTGGTGATGCCCCGATGAAACTGATAGCCGACCGCGACGCCTGTATTGCGTCTGGCAACTGCATGATGGTCTCCGAGGAACTCTTCGACGCCGACGACGACGGCGTCGTGGTCCTGCGCACCGACGACGTCCCCGCGGGCGAGGAGGACCACGCCCGCGAGGCCGTCAAGATTTGTCCGGCTTCGGCGCTGCGGCTGGAGTGACGTCGTGGTGC
>NZ_JBOGDD010000211.1:0-1903 GCF_050701675.1 Mycobacterium sp.
CCTCAATATTCCCATGACAGGGGATCAAGGAGCGCTTCTCCCACGTCACGGGTTCCTGTGCGGTGGTTGAATCCGTCGCTGATGTGGCGGTCGAATGGAGCCTCGCCGACGGCCGATTGTCGGACCTCCGCCCTACACTGGAGGAAAGCCCCAGCACACGGGGCGCGCACACCGGCTAGGCCCGCGGGCCCGGTCCCCCCACCCAGGAGGGTTCTATGTTCAACACGGCAGCACTCGCATCGCTCATCACTTCGATCCCGGCTCTCCTGGGGTTCGTGCCCGAGCACTCCTGGATCCTCGTGCCCATCGCCGACGGGGCCGTGGGCACCGTCATGCGCGTCGACCTGGGCGAGCACACCGCTGAAGTGAGCGAGCGACTCGCCGCTGTCGCCGCCGACCATGAGGCCGACAGCGCCATCCTGGTCGTCGTCGACCCCCACGGCGGGGACCACGCGGACCTGGTCGAGGTCCTCGCCCACGAACTCACCATCCGGGGCATCCGAATGGCGGGCGCCGTCGCCGTCGACGACATCACCGGCGGCGGCCGCTGGCACTGCCTCGACGGCTGCGGTGCGGGCGGAACCCTGGAGGACCCCGCCGCGGGCATCCTGGCCGCGGCCGCTGTCCTCGACGGGAGAAGGCTGTACCGCAATCGAGGTGAGATGCAGTCCCTCGTGGCGCAAGATCCGACGACGGTCGAGAGGGTGAGCGCCGTTCTCGCAGCCGACAGTGTGCCGGCAGATCCGCGCGAGGCCGTCGAGTCGATCATCGCCACCGCGCGCGCCTTCGCAAACGGTGCGGTGCCCGCCGATGCTGACATCGCCTATGCCGCAACAGCACTGCTCGACAGTCAGGTTCGCGACATGCTCCTGGCATTCGCCTTGACCGGCGACAGTCACGCGGCCGAGGACTTCTGGAGCATGTTGGCGCGCTCCGTTCCCACACCCTGGCGGGTGGAGGCGTTGGCGCTGCTGGCTGTCTACGCCTATGTGCGTGCCGACGGACCTCTGGCCGGTATCGCCCTCGAAGCCGCCCTGCAAGACGACCCGTGGCACGCGTTGGCTTCGATGCTGGACTTCGCCTTGCAGTCCGCCATGCAGCCCAGCGACATTCGGTCACTCGCAGAGGTTGGCTACCGGGTGGCCCGTGAGGCAGGGGTGAACCTGCCCACCCAACTCGAGGAGACCGCGTAGGGGCAGCGCGGCGTGATGTTCGTGCGCTGGGGATCGCCGGGGATTGAAGCCGGATACCGCGAGGTCCACAGCGGAAAATTGGTGCGTCGGCACCCTCGCCGGGCGTGTGAGGATCGTATTGACCACCTTGGAGCAAACGTCTCGCGACGCGAGCAGCCGCGCCAGGACGAAGGAAAGGAGCCGTCGATGGGCCCAGTTACTGCGACGCCTGCATCGGCCGGCGACCCGGATCTGGACACGGTGCGAGATTTCGCCCGCAACCTCAAGATCGCGTGCGACGAGCTGCACGACGACCCGTTCAACCTTGACGCGCGGGCTGCCCTGCTGCGTCTGCTGGAAAGTGACTGCGCTGCAGCCGATGCCGCCCACGCCCGAGTAGCCCAGGACTGCCGAACCTGACGCGAGCGCACAACGCCCTGGCCACTTCGCGTACCCACGACGCGGACAGCAGTCTGTCCGGCGCAGTGCGCCGGTGAACGGTGACCCGAGAGGCCACCGTCCCTCGGACCCCGAAACGTCAGCAGCTACGGCACGATGCCGTAGCTTGCTGGATGAACCGGGAACCAGGGGGTCGGGATGACTGACAGCACGCGGCGACGACGCGCACACCTCGTCGTCACCACCTGTCTGATGGTCGCGGCGTCGGGCTGCGGTAGCTCCCCGACCACGCAGTCCACCTCGTCCAGCTCCGCTGAGCCGACGGTTAGCAC
>NZ_JBOGDD010000212.1:0-8545 GCF_050701675.1 Mycobacterium sp.
GGTTTACAATCCAAACTATCCCTACAACTACAGCACCGATGGCTCGCATGCGAACACCGAGTTCGGCCCAGGTCAGTTCATGGGCGACACCGTCGGCGGAGCGGGCGTAGTCCAGGTAGCGATAGGCCACGGAGTCACCAACGTGCGCGATGTTGCGATCGACCATTGAGGGCAATGTGACACCCGCCGGCAGCGTGACGCCACCTCCGGAGTCGAGGCAGTCCTCGATTCGGAGCAGGCCGCTTGGAATGACGGACGCCCGCTGAGAGCCGCGATCCATGCCTGCATTCTATGGATCGATCCGCCACTCCAAGGCCAGGTGTGCGGAGGGCAACACGGGCCGCTCAGGTACGGCGGCAGGAGCGAAGCGACCCGCGGCCATTAGGCAGGAGTGGGTTCGCCGACCTTGACCAGCATCTTGCCGATGTTGGCTCCGGTGAACAATCCGTTGAGGGCGTCGACGCACGACTCGATGCCCTCGTAGATGGTCTCGCGGTGGACGAGCAGCCCGGCCGCCTCCCACCGGCGAAGCGCGGCGAAGGCCTCATCGAATCGGCCCCACTCGTCGAGTGCGTTGAAACCCTGCATCGTGGCGGTCTTCGCCAGGATGTTGACGTAGTTCGCAGGGCCGGGGTGCTCGCCGGTCAGATAGCTGGAGATGACGCCGCACAGCACGACCCGGGCCTTGGCGGCAAGGCGGCCAAGCACGGCGTCCAGGATCGGGCCACCGACGTTGTCGAAATAGACGTCGACACCCCTCGGGCAATGCCTCTTGAGTGCGGCCGCCAGATCGCCCTCGCGGTAGTCGATGCAGGCCTCGAACCCGAAGTCCTCGACGGCCGCGCGGCACTTCTGCGGACCGCCCGCGATGCCGATCACGCGGGCGCCCGCGATCTTGGCGATCTGGCCTGCCACCGACCCGGTGGCGCCCGCCGCGGCGGAGACGACCACGGTCTCCCCCGCCTGCGGCCTACCGATGTCGTTCATCCCGAAGTACGCGGTGGCGCCCGTCGGGCCGTAGATCGACATCACCGCGGGTTGGTCGACGTCGTCCATGCCGGTGACCGGCGTGCAGAACACGTCGTCGCGGACGGTCACGTACTCCTGAAAACCCGTCAGGGTGGTGACCACGTCCCCCACCGCATACGCGTCGCACCGTGACGCCACCACCTCGCCGATGCCTGCCGCCCTGATCACTTCGCCCAACTGCACGGGTGGCAGATAGCCCGGCTGGTCGTTGAGCCACGTCCGTGCCGCGGCATCGATCCCGACATAGGTCACCCGGACCAGCGCTTCGCCCTCCGCCGGCTCGGGCGCCGGTGAATTGACCAGCTCGGTGTCGGCGGGCTCGAGCAGCCCTCTGGGACG
Organism: Mycobacterium sp.; assembly: GCF_050701675.1. GTDB lineage: Bacteria > Actinomycetota > Actinomycetes > Mycobacteriales > Mycobacteriaceae > Mycobacterium. Next base: position 1,369 of record NZ_JBOGDD010000212.1, read on the forward strand.
GCGACGCAACAGGATCTGGCGGTTCGTCGGGTCAGGCACGGTGCTGAAACTACCGAAGGCGCAAGCCGCTTCGGGTGCTAAGCGGGTAACCCGATCCGCCGAGGATCTGTCACGGCCGACGTCACGCGATGATGCGGCCGAGGTAGGGGGTCATGTTGTTGGTGCGGACCGGCGAAACCTTGACCGCGGGGTCGCTCGCCTCGAGCATCTGTCCGTTCCCCAAGAACAGTGCGACGCTCTGGGCGCCGTCGACGCCGTAGAAGATCAAGTCACCGGGGAGAGCTTGATCGGGCGCGACCTTCTGGGCGACCTTGTACTGCTCACCCGACGAGCGTGGCAGCTTGATCCCGGCTCCCGCAAAGGCGTAGACGACGATTCCCGAGGCGTCGAACCCGACGACGCTGGGGGCCGGCGCCGGGTCGAGGATGGTGGAACCCGGGGCGGAGCCGAAGATGGCCACACCCGGAGTGGTGATCGGAGTGTTTGCGCGCTGCTCGGTCGCCAGGGTGTCGACTCGCGTGTCGGAGCCAAGGGTGGGACCGGTGGCGTTGCCGCCGCCGTAGGAGAAGGGGACCCCGCGTTGCGATAGCGCGCGGTTGATCACGAAGTCGACGGCCTGCTGGTTGCGCGCGGGCCGCTGATAGGGGTCAGCTGCCGCGAGACCCGGGGTGGTCACCAACATGGCCAGACCGATCACGAGGGCGAAGGTGCGTCTCATCGAAATTCCATCTCTCTGCGACTCCAGGCCCAGGCTCAACACCGAGGTTGGTCCATTCGTCGACGTAATCAACTCGATTCACTTTGTACTACCTGCAACGTCAGAGGGCCCAATTGTTGAGTGCGCCAAGGCCAATGAGCCGCCATACCGTGACCGAACGGTGATGCAGAGCCTTCGCTCACCCCACGGGTCGCAGCCACGGGCGTGATCGTCCACGGGTAGGTTGCGTAACCATGAGCACCCAAACCCGGACCTGGTCGACGCGGCTGTGGGACGAGATCGAGCCGACGTTTGCGGCGGTCCTCGCCCATCCATTCGTGACCGGACTGACCGACGGCACCCTGGACGCAGCGGTCTTCGCTCACTACGTCGCCCAGGACGTGCACTACTTGCGCGACTACGCGCGCGCGCTGGCCATCGTCGGCGCGAGGGCCGCCACCCTCGCCGACACGGCGATGTTCGCCAGGCACGCGGCAGAGGTGTACGACGTCGAACTGAGCCTGCATGACACCCTGCTGCCCGCACTCGGTCTCGACACTGCCGCAGTCGACGGGACTCGTGCCACGCCGACCACGCGGGCCTACACCAGCTACCTTCTCGCCACCGCATACGGCGGGAGCTTCGCCGAAGGGTTGGCTGCAGTCCTGCCCTGTTACTGGATCTACGCGCGAGTCGGCGAAGCGCTGATCGAACGTGGTTCGCCCGATCCTCGGTTCCAAAGGTGGATCGACAGCTATGGCGGCGACGACTTCGCCGCCACCGTCGCCAGGGTGTTGGACCTCACCGACCGGATCGGGGTAGAGCTGAACCCCGCCGAGGAGGCGGTGGCACGTGCCCACTTCGTGACGACCGCACGTTACGAGTGGATGTTCTTCGACGCCGCGTACCGGCGCGAGGACTGGCCCGTCTGAGCGGGGCTTCCAACCCGTTCAACCGTGCTACTACAGCCGTTTCACCGTGGCCTCGGTACGTTCGGACGACGGCGCCAGAAACAGCTTCAACACCTTGGCGGCGTTGGTAATCGAGCTGCCGTGGTGCGGATCTCCCAAATGCAGAAGCAGCGTTGCCCGGACCGTGTTCGCTGCACACGGCCCATTGCCGTGATACGTGCGGTAACCCCAGAACAAGTAGACATTTCCGGGTTCGAGCACAACCGCGTACTTTTCGGGGGCGTGCTTGAGCTTGCGGATGGCGTACTTGCGAAACAGCGGGTTCTGCGCGGCGATCTTGTCGAAGATGTTCATCACCGCCGATCGCCGGAACGGGCGCTTGTTCGCGAACACCACCAGCTCACCCGATCCGCCGGGACCTGCGTCGGGAATGTAGAGCGGAACGAGCATCGTGATGACTGTCGCGTCGTAGTGGAACGCGAACGAGGTCGCCGCTCGCTCGGGCCCGGCGAGCACCCGAAGCACGGTTTCGATCTCTTCGTCTTCGACGTATGCGCGTGGCCAGCGATGCGCCACCAGCCCGGACATCAGGGCTCGTACGTCCGGGTCGGTGATGAAGTGCTGAGCGGGCGTGCCTGCCTCTCCGGCCGGATTGACGATGCAGAAGTCCGTCTCGCCGTACTCGACGAGGTTCGCATCTACGCTGGCCCGCGCTTCGGACAGCCACTCCGACGACACGACACCTTTGAGGCACAGGAACCCCGTGCGGTCGAGTTCGCGCCCGGTTTCCGACACCGACACGTTCAGATTGGCTACGTGTGCGGTTGTCATCGCAATACCATACGCCGTATCTTCCGCAACGGTTGGGTTGTTCAGCAAAGAATCTCTGCTCGTTCGAGCGGGGGAAGCCTCGCCGACCCGTTGACGGCACGTTTCGAGATCCGGCCGCCGTGACGGTCGGGCGATGCGCGGGGTTCCGCGGAAACTAGCTCAGGGCTGCCAGCGCCGCGTCGTAGTTCGGCTCCTGGCCGATCTCGGGCACCAGCTCCGAATACGTGACGTTTCCGTCGGGACCGAGGATGACGACCGCCCGGCCGAGCAGTCCGGCGAAGGGCCCCTCGGCGATGGTGATGCCGTAGTCAGCACCGAAGCTGTCACGGAACCCGGAAGCCGTCGTGACGTTCTCGATGTCCTCAGCGCCACAGAATCGCTTCTGCGCGAAGGGAAGATCGTTCGACACGCACAGCACGGTGATGCCGCTAGAAGCGGCCCGCTCGTTGAACGTGCGCACGCTGGCTGCGCACACCGGTGTGTCAACCGAGGGAAAGATGTTCAGCAGCAAGCTCTTACCGCGGAACTGCTCGCTGGTGACCGCGCCGAGGTCGGTTCCGGTGAGGGTGAACGCGGGAGCTGGCGCTCCCACGGCGGGCAGCTCGCCGACTGTGTTGATGGGGTTTCCGCGCAAGGTTATCTGTGCCATGCGCACAGTCTGCCAAGAACGGCGGCGCGTGGGTGGCCCGGGGTCAGACTCGCCGATGTGGATCAGTAGGCCAGCTGGTTGACCGCCGTCGCGAACACCCGCGGCAGGGCGGTGGCGGCGGGCACGATGCGTGCCCGGATCGGCGCGTAGACGCCGGCCAGGATCAGCGCCGAGGTCAGTGCGCGGTAGCGGCGGGTCTCTCGACGCCACTGCCGGTCGTAGTCGCCGGGCTGATCGGCGACCACGCAGTCCACCAGGAGTTTGGCGGCGCCGAACGCCAGACCCATCCCCTCACCCGTCAACGCGTCGATGTACCCGGCCGCATCGCCGACGAGCATGACCCGGCCTGCGGTTCGGCTGCGCGCCTTCTGCCGAAGCGGCCCGGCGGCCCTGTCGGGCCCGTGTACGTGGCCACCCACCCGTGCCTTCAACGCAGGGAATTCCTCGAAGTGGCTGTCGAACCCGCCACGGGACGAGCTGAGGATCGCGATGCCGACGCAGTCATCGGCCACCGGGGTGACGTAGGCCTCGGCGCCGGGAGCCCAGTGCACTTCGACGGAGTCGGTCCACGGCGCGATCTCGAAGTGCCTGCGGATCCCCCATCGTCGGGGCCCACCGCACGGTTGCGACAGGCCCATCGCGCGGCGGATGGGTGAGTGCAGTCCGTCGGCCGCCGCCAGGTACCTCGCTCGCAGCTCCCCCGCCCGCACCGATGCCGAATCCTGGGTGATGTCACCGACGTCATCGTGGACGAAACGCACGCCCGCGGCGTCGGCGGCATCCCGCAGCGCTGCATGCAACACCGTCCTGCGCACACCGAGACCCGTGCCCGCGCGGAACGTCGCGTCGACTCGTCGATCGCCGTCCAGATAGCTGATCCCGGTCAACCTCTTGCCCGGCGGGGCCACGCCGAGGCGTGCCAGATGCTCGAGGGTGTGCGGCATCATGCCTTCGCCGCACGCCTTGTCCAGGGACCCGCGGCGACGTTCGACGACGACGGCCTCGAGACCGGCCCTTGCGGCGTACAGCGCGGTGACCAGTCCTGCCGGTCCGCCGCCGCCGACCAGCAGGTCGATCACCTCAGGCTCGCGAGCGCGGCGTTCTCCACCTTGATCCGTGTCCTCAACAATGCCGCGTTGAGCGCGGTGAAGACCAATGCGGTGATCCACGAGGTGTGAACCAGCGGCAGGGCGATGCCCTCGACGACGACCGCGACGTAGTTCGGGTGGGGTATCACGCCATACGGGCCGCCGGTGACGCGTGGCGCCCCCGGTACGACGATCACCCTGGTGTTCCACTGCGGGCCGAGCGTGGTGATGCACCACCAGCGCAGCCCTTGGGCGGCCACCACGATGGCCAGCATCGGCCAACCCAGAGCGGGAATGAACGGGCGGTGCAGGCCGATTGCCTCCACCAGGCATCCCACCAACAGCGCGGTGTGCAGAATCACCATGACGGGATAGTGTCCAGTGCCGAACTCGGTGCCACCGCGTTCCCGGCTCCACGCCCAGTTGCGTTTGGACACAACGAGTTCAGCGAGGCGCTCCGCTGCGATTGCGACGATCAGAAGCACATACCAGATCACCCGGTCACCGCCACCGCAGCAGGACCAGCTCGGAGCAGAACCCGGGACCCATCGCCATCAGCACGCCAGGGCTTCCCGCCGGTGGCCTCTTGGCGATGGTGTCGCGCAGAACGTGCAGTACCGACGCCGACGACAGGTTGCCCACCTCGGCCAGCGATCGCCAGGTCAGTTCGAGCGCGTCCTCGGGCAGCCCGAGGGTCGCGGTGATCGCCTCGATGACCTTCGGACCACCGGGATGACTGACCCAGGCACCGATGTCCTCGACGTCGAGGCCATGGCTGCCAAGGAAATTCGTCACGTCATCACCCAGGTACCGTTCGACGACCTTGGGCACATCGGGCGAGAGCACCAGCCGAAAGCCACTCGAGTCGACGTCCCACCCCATCGTGCGCAACGAGTCGGGGTAGAGGTGGCTGCGCGAATCGATGATCTCCGGACCGGACGCACCGATCTTCTCGGCGCGGCGGTCACCGACCGCGACCACCGCCGCTGCCCCGTCGCCGAACAGACTGCTCCCGACCACGGTGGCCATCGACGGATCGCTCTTGGGTACGAGTGAACACAGCTCGACCGAGAGCAGCACCGCGACGTCGTCGGGGGCGCCACGCAGATAGTCGTTGAGCCGGGCGACGCCGGCCGCCCCTGCGACGCAACCCAGCCCGAACATCGGCACCCGTCGCACGTCGGGGCGCAGCCCGATCCGGCCCGCGATGCGGGCATCCAAGGTCGGCACCGCCAGACCGGTCACCGTCGTCGTGTAGATCACGTCGACGTCCGACGGTTCCAGACCCGCCTCCTCCAGCGCGCCGAGTAGGGCGGCACAGCCGAGTTCGACGGCGTGGGTGATGAAGAGGTCATTGGCCTTGCCGAAGTCATCGAGACGGGCGTAATCCTCCAGCGGAAGCACCATGTGGCGACTGTCCACCTTGGCGCTCTTGTGCAGCTTCCGGATGGCGTCCGCGTGCTCCCGGTAACCCGGTAATGCCAACAACGCCTCGGTGACTTCGGACTGGGTATAGCGGCGCGGGGGCAGTTCTCCGCGGACTCCTGCGATAACGCTCATGGGCACACTCCTCGTCATGGACACGACACCCGGGACCCGTTGGTTCACGGGGCTTGCACTTCGGAGTTGGCGACATTGGTCACTCCTGGTTCGTGGCGTCTCGGCGACGAGTCACGTCGACTTCGGGGCCGATACGCCATGTCAACAGCTGATGACTTAACTGACCGTAAGCGATGCCCGAAGCTGTGTCAACAAGTGATGACTTGTCGTCGTCTCCACGGCCGGAACGCGCAACAACCTCTAAAACGGCAAGTCCGCCCAGGGTGATCAGTGATCACCCTGGGCGGATCGTACGAGCTGTGCGGCGGCTCAGTTAGCCGGCATTGGCACAGAAGCCCGGCACACAGAACGAAGCGCCGCCGGGTCCCGCGTTGGCGCTGCCGTTGGGCACGTTGGCCGATGCGCCGCCAGGTCCTGCCTCAGCGCCTGCACCTGGGACGAAGGCGCCCGTCCCGTCAGGCCCGGCCTGAGCGCCCGCACCTGGAACGGTCGCACCTGCACCATCGGGTCCAGCCTCAGCGCCCGCACCCGGGACGAAGGCTCCGGTGCCGTCAGGCCCGGCCTGCACGCCTGCACCTGGGACAGTCGCACCAGCGCCTTCGGGTCCTGCAACCGCGCCCGCACCTGGGGCGGTCGCAGCCGCACCGTCAGGTCCAGCGGTGGCACACGACGGCGTACCTTCAACACCACACGGCGGTGCCGGGTCGGCACCGGCGACAGGGGCGAAGGACAAAGCCGTCGCAGCTGCGCCGGCGATCAGAATTCGAGTCATGAGTTCTTTTCGCATTGGGGTCGGGTACCACTCGTGAATCTGCTTGAAACATCTGGTCAAGTAACCGGGACGGCAACGGCGGCTCAGGTGGTCCTGGGAGCGCGGCGATAGGCGACCATTTCGCGGGACAGCACTCTGCGGATTCGAGGCTCCCGACTGCAGGCGACCGCGAACACGGTGAGCAGCAACCAACTGGTCACCGCACTCGCGAGCACGAGCACGAACGCTGCCCACTGGCCGCCGGCGAGCTCCGTGGCCGCCGCCTGGCGTGACCACAGACGCCAGAAGATCATCAGGTTGACGGTCAGTCCGACGCCGTACGACAGCGCAAAGGAGAACAGGTACGGCTTCCACGTTCCGTCCCGCAGTCTCGCCGAAACCGGTTCGTGCCGAATCGGATACAGCACCGACAACACGTTTCCGACGCCGAGCCAGATGAACACCATCGTCACCAGCTGGTCGATCATCGCTATCGGATTGCCGTCGTTGGTGACGGTGAGGAAGCCGATGACGGGAAGCGCTGCGATGGTGACCAGCACGGCCATGGCCAGATTCTTGGCCACCATGATGCGCCAGAGCCGTTCGCCGCCAGACATGACGTCGCGGACCCGCTGAGCTTCGAAACACAGTGCGTTGGTGCAGACCACGCTGCCGACGACGGCCGAGAAC
>NZ_JBOGDD010000213.1:0-3981 GCF_050701675.1 Mycobacterium sp.
GAGCAACGCGGTCGCGAGATTCCATCCGTCGAGGAGGTAGACGATCCACGCCGCAACGACGCCAAGCTGCACCATCACGACCGGGACTCCGAAGAGGATCGACTGGATCCGGTGTTCACGTACCGCGGCGCCGACACGACCGCCGTCGACACGGTCGAGGTGTGCGTGCACGTCACCGGTGGCGGCAGCGAGCTTGACGGTGCCGACGCACTCCAGCACCGAGACCAGCGACCGGCCGAAGCCGGCCCTGGTCGCAGAAGCCGCCGCGGCCGATCGTCCCGCGATGGGTCGACCGGCCACCGAAGTTACTGCCGCAGCGACCATTACCGCCAGCAGGATGGCTCCCGCGATCGGAGTCCCACCGAGCAGTGACGCGATGACCACGATGACCAACCCGGCGACGACGTCGTTGCAGCGGTCGGCGTACTGAAGGAATCGGTCGGAGTCCAGGACTCGGGAGACCACCTCGCCCGGTGGTGTCCTGACGAGGCGGTGCTGCCGGGTCTGTGCGTCCAGCACGGTCATGCGAATGCGCAGCGAGCACGCCGACCACCACGGCAGGAACCGGCGTAGCGCCACGGCCAACACGAACGGTTCCGCGACGATGCTGAGCACGACGGCGACGGTGAGCAGCACTGGCGTCCGCCCGTTCTGAAGGCTCTGGACCACATGCCCCCAGACGAAGCCGCTGAGGGCACCGGTCGCGCCGAGCAGTCCCGTCACCATGAACAGCGACGCCCCGAGGAGTCCCCAGGTGGGGTAAACCCGAACCATGTGGGCGATCCCACGGGCCAGGCTCGGACCGCCGTCGACGTCGGCCTGCTCCGGAGGGGTGCCCTGGCGGCGCGCACCGCCGATCGCGGTTTCGGCGTCATCGGCGGCCGGTTCAAGCCCGTCAGCGGTGGCCGCGAGGTCGTCGGCCCCGGAGGCGTCGAGCAGCTGGCGAAACGGACCGGGTCGGGATTCCAGCTCGGTGCGTGAACCCGCATCGACGATGCGGCCGCCGTCGAGGACGGCCACCTGATCAGCTCGGGCCACCGTCGAAAGGCGGTGTGCAATCAGGATTCCGGTGCGATCGGTCAGCAACCTGTCCGCGGCACGGACCACGCGCGCCTCGGTGAGGGGATCCATGCGCGCGGTGGCCTCGTCGAGGATGACGACACGGACGGCACGGACCAGCAGCCGGGCGAAGGCGACGAGCTGCTCCTCCCCCGCCGACAACGTGGTTCCACCTGGACCGAGGACGGTGTCCAGGCCGTCCGGCAGGCTCTGCACCCAATCGGTCAGATCGAGTTCGGCGACCGCTTCCCGTACGCGTAGCCGAGGCAGGTCCGCGAACAACGCGATGTTCTCGGCCAGTGTGCCTGCGAGGATTTCGGTGCGTTGCGTGACCACCCCGACCGATGCCCGCAACTGTTGCAGGTCGAGATCGAGGACGTCGACACCGCCGAGGAACAGTGCGCCGGGTTCGGGATCGGCGGCACGCGACACCAGCGATGCGAGCGTCGACTTGCCCGAGCCGGTCCGGCCGACGAGTGCGCAGGTGGTGCCTGCCTTCACCTGCAGATGGATCCCTTCGAGGGCGAACACCCCCTCGGCGTACGCGAAGTGCAGATCGTCGAGCTCGATATCGATGGGACCGTCCGGAAACGGCCGTCCACCAACGGGTTCGGATTCGCTGGCGGCGAGCTGGCGGAGCCGGATGACCGCACCCATGCCCGCCTGCAGTTCGGGCAACTGACGCGCGAGCTGGGCTATCTCGTTGACCAGGGTGGCGCTGACCAGGAAGAGGGTGATCAGTCGAGCGACGTCGAGGTCGTCGTCGGTGACCAGCGCGACACCCGCGATCACCACTGCACCCAGGAACGCATGCAGCAGCCCACCGGCGCGAAGGGTGATCCGCGACTCCACGGCGACCACGGCACGAAAGCGTCGTTGGACGTTGCCCGAGAGTTCGGCACACCGCCGGAGGACGTGCGCTTGACCAAGGCTGGTGCGCATGTCGTCTCGCGCGGCGATGCCCTCCTCCATGGCTGCGGCGTGGTCCGTCCAGGCGATCTCCTCAAGGACCTTGCGTTCGCTCAGTTCGCGCAGCAGCGGCCGGATCACCATCACGGTCAACGGCCCGACGATCGGGAAAATAATCCACGCCGGCCACCACGTCAAGCCGGCGACGACCCACATCGGAAGTACGGAGAAGACCGTGCGCAGCGCATCCCACAGCTGCATGCGGACCAGCGTCCCGACCTCGTGGGTGTCGTCGTCGACGCGGTCGAGGACCTCGCCGACGGCCTGTTCCGACAACAGTTCCAGCGGCTGATTCAAGGCCGCCGAGAGCAGATCCCGCCGCAACCTCCCCTCTGCGCGGTCGGCGATGACCGCCCAGATCGTCCGCCCCACGGTGTCCAGCAGCGCGTATCCCACCAGGCATCCCGTGAGTGCTGCGACGGTGGTCCAGACCGGATCGGCGGCGAGCCTCCCGATGATGACGGTGCCCAACGACTGCAGGATCGCGGCGATCGCCATCGCGACGAGGGCGATGCTGGTGCCAGGCCGCCACAACCGGCGCCAGTCGACTGCGCGGTCGGGGTCGTCGGGACGGCTCACGGACCGCGTGGACCTGTCCGTGCCCGGCCGAGACGTCGTGGTGGTCATCGTTTCGCGATGGTCATGGCTTCGGACGTTACGCATCGGCAATGCCCACGCGCATCTTCTTTTTCGCCACCACCGCAGACGGACCCTACCCGAGACGTGCGGCCTGCAGGGCCCGCCGTCGGGTCAGAGGTCCTGCGCTCCATGACCGGTACCCACGGCGTCGTCCGGAGTGCTGGCGACTAGCAGCCAGACCAGCGTCGCCAGCCCGGTGAAAACGGCTTGGACCGCCAACAGAAACGCGATGTACTCGTGCGAGCGGGACAGCACGTCACCGCATCCCTGGCCGTCCCACGGAAGAGTCGACAGCGACCCGACCAGACCGGCCGCCAATACCGTCACGGTCGCCGCGGTCGCCGCGCGCTGGCCGCCGTCGGTCAACGTCCGGCGAAAGTAGTTGAACTCGACACCGAGAGCCAGCAACAGCACCGGTACCACTCCGACCACCTGCTGAAAGAACACCGGGCTGATGGCTCCCCGGCACAGTTGTGAGAGAACCGAAATCTGCTCTGACACTGGAAGTTCCACGACCTGGGCCTCGAGTGACGGGTCGAGTGCACGGGCAACGCCGACGTCGAAGTAGTCGACGTAGGCGCTCGCCGCGAGATAACAGAGCCAGGCCCCCACCACCAGTGGGACTATCGCGCGCGCCCGCGCCCAGTCGACCGGCAACGCCACTCGGCGCGCGCTGCTGAGCAACGTGAGCGGATCGGCGTTCAGCGACGCCGCCATCGTGAAACCCATTGCGGCGGCGTAGATGCTGGCAGTCAGCACGTCGACGCGAATCGATTGCGCGGGGATGAGCCGCAGTGCGTCGACTCCGATGAGGATGACGACGCCCGACCACCACCAACCCCACAGTCGCGGCACGTCACCGTCCGCCCGGGTGACGGCGCGCTTCATCACGCCGACCACTGCCAGCACCGCGGCATCGACGACGATCACCGCGATCCGCCATGCCACGTGTCCGCCGGCGCCGCTGGACGGGAACAGCTCCGAGACGAACTGCTCGCTGTAGGAGAAGGCGAACAGCATCAGGAAGACCACACCGAAGAGCGCGCGATCAGCGCGCGGGGGTGCTGCGGATTCAGGCATCGTCGGCTCCCGCGGTGGCGCGTTGGTCGGGGCTGTTCATCACGAGAAGCCACATGAGCGTCGCCAACCCCGTGGCGACACCCTGCACCGTGACCACGAAGGTCAGGAACTCGTGCCAATAGCCCAGCACCCCACCGCAACCCGTGCCTGCCCACGGCAGCGTGGACAGTGCCATGGCCAAGCCGATCGACATCACGGTCACCGTCGCGGCCGCGGCGGCCCGCTGAGCGGGTT
>NZ_JBOGDD010000214.1:0-6532 GCF_050701675.1 Mycobacterium sp.
TCGTCTTCCGAGACCCCTCCACCCCCATCGAGTTCACCGACGTCGTCCTGGCTGGTCCCAAGCGCGGCGAGGTCCGCGTCGAGATCGCCGCCGCCGGCGTGTGCCACTCGGATCTGCACGTCATGCGCGGCGATTGGGACGCGCCCGCACCGTTGGTGATGGGGCACGAGGGGTCCGGAGTGGTGGTCGAACTCGGCGAGGGCGTCACGTCGCTGGCGGTCGGCGACCACGTCGTGTTGTCGTGGGTGCCACCGTGCGGTGAGTGCCGTTACTGCCGCTCCGGCCACGAGGCCCGTTGTCAGAAGGTCGCCACCGAGGTGGCGCCCAAAGGTGTTCTCTTCGACGGTACTTCGCGGCTTTCGAAGGACGGCGAGACGCTGCATCACTACCTGGGCGTGTCGTCGTTCGCCGAGGAGGTGGTGGTGCCGGCGTCGGGCGCGGTGAAGGTGCGCGACGACGCACCTCTCGACGCGATCGCCGTCGTCGGCTGCGCCGTGGCGACCGGCGTCGGCGCAGTGGTCAACACCGCGGCCGTCGAACCCGGCGCGACGGTGGTCGTGATCGGCTGCGGCGGCGTTGGCCTCAACGTCGTGCAGGGCGCCAAACTCGCTGGCGCCGAACGGATCATCGCGATCGACGTGCTGCCCGACAAGACCCAGCTGGCGGTGCAGTTCGGCGCCACCGACCGCATCGACGCCTCCCGCGGCGACGCCGTGGAACTGCTCTTCGAACTCCTGCCCGACGGCGTGGACTATGCGTTCGACGCGATCGGGCACACCAGCACCACCGAACAGGCGATCCGCATGCTCGGCCTCGGTGGAGCCGCCGTCGTGGTGGGCCTGCCCAAGACGGGCGCGAAGGCCTCGTTCGAGCCGCTGGTGCTCGCCGAGGCGGACCAACGAATCCTCGGCTCCAACTACGGATCGGTGCGGCCCTCGATCGACATCCCTGCACTGGTCGACCGTTACATGGACGGCCAGCTCAAGCTCGATCCGCTGATCTGGGCACGCCGGCCGCTGGCCGAGGCCGCCGCCGCGTTCAAGAACCTCGAATCCGGCGAGGCCCTGCGCACCCTGCTCATCCCGTGACCCCACACTGCAACCCGTAGGAGAACCTGGCATGTCCACCTCCACCCGCGACGCGGGACCCACTGACGCAGGACTGCGTCACGGCGTCATGTCGGGGCCCGAACTCGCGGCTCAAGCCATCGCCAACATCGCCCCCAGCGCCGTGATCGCCTTCACCGCGGCGGCCATCTATTTGAGTGCGGGCAAGGCCACCATCCTGTCGTTCGCCTTGGCGACCGTCGCGATCCTGGCCGTCGGCTACTGCGTCGTCGTATTCGCGCGGCGCAACGCCTCGGCCGGTTCGCTCTACACCTACGTCTCCAAGGGCCTTGGCCCGTTCGGCGCGTACCTCGCCGGGGTGACGCTGTTGGTCGGCTGCTGGGGTATCGCGGCGGGTTCACTGGGTGGCGCCGTCTCCTACATGAACGACTTCCTGAATCTGATCGGCATCCCGATCCAGGGCGCGGGCTGGCAGATCGCTCTGGCGATCGTCCTTGGCGGTTTGGCGACGCTGTTCACCATCCGCGGGATTCGACTGTCGGCGCGGGTTTCGCTCGTGCTGGAGCTGATCTCGGTCACCATCATCACCGTCCTGCTGATACTGGCCCTGGTGTGGGCGGGTGAGGCCGCGTGGGATCCGTCGCAGTTCTCGCTCACCGACATCCCCGCGCAGGGGGTGGCGACGGGCATGGTGCTCGGCATCCTCGGCTTCGTCGGGTTCTCCTCCGCCGACGCCCTTGGCCGCGAAGCCCGTAATCCGTACACGGCGATCCCGAGGGCCATCATGTGGAGCGCGGTGGTCGTCGGCGTGCTCTACGTCTTCGCCGCCTACACCCAGATCGCGCTGTTGAAGGAAGGTCTGGCCGATAGCGCAAGTCCGTTGCAGGACATCGCAACTCTGATCGGGATGCCGTCGTGGTTCACGCCCATCCTGGCCTTCGGTGTCGGCGCGTCCTTCTTCGCCGTCGTCGTCGCGCCGCTGAACGTCGTCGGCCGCATCGTCTACGTGATGGGCAAGGAGGGTGTCGTGGCCGAGCAGTTCGGCCGGACGCACGAAGGCCACCTCACGCCGCACCGGGTGCTGCTGGTCGCCGGTCCGCTGGCGATCCTGTGCGACGTCATCATGCTGGCCTTCGGCGTGCACCCCATGGACATCGTGGTGTGGGTGGACACCTACGGGACCTACGGCTACATGGTCGCGTATGCGTTGGTCGCTATCGCCTGTGTGGTCTACACCAAGCGCGAGGGCATGCCCAACGGTCTGGTGTGGGTAGCCGCCGTCATCGCAGTGGTCACGATGGCGTACACGTTCTTCGCCAACGTCTATCCCGTTCCGGCGTTCCCGCTCAACGTCATTCCGTATCTGTTCATCGTGACCGTCGCCGTCGCCCTCGGCTGGTTCTTCCTCCTGGCGCGGCGCCACCCCGACGTGATCGCCAGGATCGGCAAGACCGAGACCGATCTCCTGGAAGGGGTTGGCTAGGTTCAATCTTCAGCGCCGACAATCATCCGGAAGCGTCGATCACTTCCTGCATGCCTCGGGTCGCCAGTTCATCGGGCCAACTCGTTGTCGGCGACACCCGCGTGGCTCTTGCCCCCGACCCACTCGACCTCGTGCCGCGCGCTGGCCATCTGGAGTCGCTTCCAGGGGTCGACGTTCTTCACGGGCTGCTTCGCGGCGGTCTTCCAGCCGTTGCGTTCCCAGCCGCCGCGGCCCGGATTGGTCTGCACGCACCGTCGGTGTGGATGACCACGACGTCCTGGTCCATGAATTCAGACTTGCTGTGCTTGCCGGAGCGGCCGTACGGCCTTCGGCCGGACGTCGTCGAAGACAGGGCTGCGGTCCTCGGGGTCTGAGTGTGGATCCGTCCGCGGCTGTGAGTCACGCCGCGCGATCGTGGCCATCGGAGCGTTACGCCGATCTGAACCGCGTATCTAGCGATAATGAGGGGCGGACGGTGCTGCGTCCGCCCGACTGGGGGTGGTTGTCCGTGCTCTGGCTTCTACAGATTCCTGCTCCGCTTCTCGGATTCCTCACGGTGAGCCTCGTCATCGCGCTGTCCGTGGGCGGACTGATCGTGTTCCGAAAGGCGGTGTCGCACACCCGCCTCGAGAATGCGAATGCAGTTTCGGGGCAGGTGTTCCAGCTTGCCGGTGTCCTCTACGCGGTGCTCGTCGCCTTTGTAGTGGTCGTCGTGTGGGAACAGTTCGGAGACGCCGAGAACGCAACTCAGGCGGAGGCCAGCGCCATCGCTGATCTACTCCGAGACTCCGCGGCGATACCTGCGGCGTACCGGCCCGAAGTGCAACGGAGCCTTGTCGCCTACACCGAAGACGTGATCGATGACGAATTACCGCGAATGCAACGGGGTGAGACCATCGAGGAAGAATCCGATCACACGACCGACGTCTGGACGGCCTTCCTCAAGGTCCAGCCGGAGACACGCAACGAGATCGCGTTCTTCGACCACGACATCGTCAAGTTGAACGACCTGAGTGCCAACCGCAAACTGCGGGTCTCGACGGGTGAGTCGGCGATCCCCGGTGAGCTCTGGGTGCTGCTTCTCGGCGGCGGCGCGGTCGTGATGGCGTTCACGTTCTTGTTCGGGACCCGCGACCTGTTGGTGCATGCCATCGGGGTGGCCCTGACCGCAGCCCTGATGGGCTTCGTCATGTATCTGATCTTCGCGCTCGAACATCCGTTCGTCGGCGCGCTGTCGGTGAAGCCCGACCCCTACGTGAACGTGCTTCAGATCTGGAAGGACGATCAGCCGCACACGTAGACGGCAGTGCGCGACGGACAAAGCGCGGCGCTGGTCGTCCGCGGCGAAGCGGGCGTCGGCAAGATCGTGCGAGCCAAGACGACAATGCTGTATTTCGAGTTGGCGCAGGCAAATTCGACTCTCATGAGTCCGAGGTCCTCGAGTTGGTCCTGCGCAAGCTCGGCGTTCATTCCAGTGACGTTCGGCCGCGTTGGGTTTGTAACGGCTGGTGCTGTTGACGTTGGAAGCCTCGATCCGTGGACTGACTCAGGTGAGGTCGTGGGGAGGCTGCTTTTCGCAACGCTGCTGGTTGTGGTCTGCCTGTATCTGCGGGTCTACCCAGCTTCTGCCGTGTTTTCTGGTTGGGCCGACGCCGGCCACTTATGCTTCCGTCGCATCATTCCGATCGCGTGCACGATGGCAGCGTCGGTTGCAGTCGGCTGATGGTGCGGTGTCGAGGGCCGGTCGAGCAGACCGGCGTCTCCGTGCTGACGCCATCGATGTACCCACTTGGAGGCACATGCCCGGGAAATGCCCATCTCCGAAGCGACGTGAGCGATTGGGCGAGTTTCGCATCGTGCGACCAACCGCCGACGGCCCTCAACTGACAGAGGTGCGTTGCGATGGCTCACCATGGAGCTCGCTCGCAGGTGGCCACACAACGCCGATCAAAAGTGCAGCTAGACGGTGTCACGCGCGGCCCGCTCCATGCTGGTCGGATAGCGGTCGACGTACTCCTGGCTAGTCAGGCATTGAATCGCTGCCATCAACTCGTCGGTCGCGCATCGCCACACGCGCGGATCTGAACTGTCTTTGTAGTTCGCAAGGTCCAGCGGCGCCCCGATCCGAATCTCCACCCTGCCGCGCCGCCAGCCTCGCTTTCCGGGGTGATTGATGGAGCGCGTACCGACCACGCCGACCGGCACCACCGAGCAACGACACTGCAGGGCAACCCGCATTGCGCCCGTTCTTCCCCGATAGAGACGTCCGTCCGGCGATCGTGTCCCCTCGGGGTAGATGGCCCACACCCCGCCGCCGTTTACGACGTCGGCCGCGGCAACCAGCGCCGCATTCGCACTGCCGTCGCCGTGCCTGCTGATCGGGATCTGCCCGGTCAGGCGACACAAGCTCCCATAGAGCCTGGCTCTCGTTCCACCGCGAGTGAAGTATTCACTTTTCGCGACGAAGGTGAGTCGTCGAGGAAGCGCTGCACATAGTACAAGAGAGTCGATCTCCGTTAAATGGTTGGGCGCCAGCACAATAGGTCCATCGGGAAGTTCGCCGATTAGCCGCGGCCGCGCGAACCAGCGGATCACGGGACCCAGCAGCACCCACTTGAGCACCCAGTACATGCAACCTCCTAGACAGTGTCTAGGAGACATGGTGCCAAGAGTCCTAGACACTGTCTAGGTGGATGCTCGTGAACAACTCGTGCAGGCCGGGGTCGAACTACTCGAACTCAACGGCCTGGCTGGGCTGACACAACGCCGAATCGCGATCCGAGCCGGGGTTTCACACGGTGCACCCCGGCACCACTTCCCGACCTACGCGAACCTGCTCGCCGCCATCGCCCGTCAGGGAATCGAGGACCTCGACAAACTAATCCTCGACGGACTCGCCGTCGCCGAACCGACCCTGGCCCTGACAACGGCGTCCCGAAGCGTGGTGGACTTCGCGATCATGCGGCCAGCGATGTTCGAACTCATCTCCCGGCACGATCTCCTTGAGGGCGCCGGCGGCCGCCTGCGCGCCATCACCGGCCGGTGGCTGGAAACACTGACCGAACGAATCCGAGAGGCGCGCCCCGACGCAGACCAGCGGCACGCCCTCGCCCTGTGGGCTGGGGTCCAGGGACTAGGAGTGATGTTCGGTCGGCGCGGTGCCGAGGCGATCTCGTTGCAGACCATCGACTCAGACGCGGTGCTCATGGCCCTACTGGCCGGGATCCTCGGAGACCAGTAGCCCGCTGCCCAGCTGTCAACAACGTCCTGACCCGCATCATCTAGTCGCAAGGCCAAGCTCATCGAACACGCGGGGTCTGTTTCGCTGGCTGTCCAACGCGAAGAGCCGCCGTATCAGTATGTGGTCGTCGAGGGCACCGTCGTCGAGACCGAACCGAGCACGCGGGACGTCCAGGAAGCAATCGCCATCCGATACCTCGGCGAAGAAGGAGGGCGCGCGTTCGTTCGCGACTTCGAACGAACGGACAGCACGTTATTCACCATCCGCCCCGATCGGTGGCTCAGCGCTGACGCCACCGGCGACCCTTGAGGCCCGCCGACTCGGATCGCCTCCACGCGCCAGTGACGAGAACGTTCGGACTCGGTATACCGACAGTCTGGTCGTCAGACCTTCGGCGAGTCCGCGGTATAGAGTGCCCGTTTCCGGGTGCACGCGCCTTCATTTGTTTCGCATGCACTCGAAGGTGCCGTGGCCGTGGTCCACGTCAAACCAGGGCTTAGCGCTCGTTCGAGGCGATTGCCGATTTCTCGTGATCTGGTCTTGCACAATCCATTAACGGTGACGGGGTCGTAACTGGATGAGGGGGCTCGGGGCCGCGCCTCGTCAGAGCTGGGAGTGGCCGCCGTCCACCGCCAGTTCGGCTCCGGTCGTGAACGTCGCGTCGAAGGCCATGAACGCCGCCGCCCTGGCGAACTCGTCCGGGTGGCCGAAGCGCAGCATCGGATTGGTCGCGGCGAACTC
>NZ_JBOGDD010000215.1:0-1527 GCF_050701675.1 Mycobacterium sp.
CTTGTCCACAGAGCTGACTAAAAGACTACGAACGAACGGTCCAAGCCACCTCGTCCGAGTGCGATTGCCGACCTGCTGGCGCTACGTGAGCAGGCGACGGGCGCGCTGCTCGAACAGCTTGCGAGCCGCGAGGACGCCGAGCGCTGTTGGTCGTGGTGGCCCGACGATCAGAGCGTCGGGTTCACCCGCCGCATGCAGACCTACGAAGCCACGATGCACCGGGTCGACGCCGAGTTGGCGGCTGGCCTGCCCATCGGGCCGGTCGCCGACGAGGTCTCATCCGGTGCCATCGACCATGCCGTGGACGTGATGTGGGGATGGATGCCCGACGGCGCGGTCTACCAGCCGACCGCCGTGGTCGAGCTCGTCGCAGCCGATACGGGCGGGAGCTGGCTCGTCGAGGTGGGTTCGTGGGCCGCGTCTGGACGGCAACCCGGCAGCACCCTGGATGGACCAAGGGCGAGGCGGGCCACCGCGGGCCGACCATCGGCGACGGTCAGCGCTCCGGTGGGTGATCTTGCACTCTGGGCGTGGACCCGCGGTGGAACGGTGCGGACGGCGGGATTACGTCCAACGCTCGACGCACTCGACGCGGTCGTCTCGGCGGGAATGCCGTAACGCGGGTGCGGCCTCGGGTCGAGCCCCGTTCACCGTCGACGGACTCGTCGTGGTGACAGGATGATCCGCGTGGCAGAGCGAGTGTCGTTCCCCAGCACCACCGGCCCCGCCTTGGCGGGCATCGTCGACGTGCCGGAGGGCGAGGTGCGCGGATGGGGTGTGTTCGCCCATGGCTTCACCCTCGGCAAGGACTGCCCGGCGGCGAGCCGGATCTGCAAGCAGCTCGCCAGCGAGGGCATCGGCATGCTCCGCTTCGACAACCTCGGTCTTGGTCATTCCGAGGGCGACTGGGGCGACGGCTCGTTCTCGCACAAGGTCGACGACACCGTCCGCGCGGTGGAGTTCATGAACGGGTCGCGCCGCGAGGTCACGCTGCTGGTCGGGCATTCCTTCGGGGGCGCGGCCGTGATCGCCGCCGCCCACGACTGCCCCACGGTTGCGGCGGTGGCCAGTGTCGGCGCGCCCTACGAACCCGCTCACGTCGAGCACAACTACGACGCCCTCATCCAGCGCATCGAGGCCGACGGCGAGGCGCCCTTCCTGGCCGGTGGCAAGGCGCTCACCCTCAAGCGGCACTTCATCGAAGACATCCGCGCCGCCGATCTACGCGAGCGGATCAGAACGCTGCGCCGGGCACTGCTCGTCATGCACTCGCCCACCGACAACACCGTCGGCATCGTGAACGCCAGCGAGATCTTCCGCACCGCGAGGCACCCCCGCAGCTTCGTCTCGCTCGAAGGCGCCGACCACCTTCTCACCGGAAAGAACCAGGCAGCTCGAGCGGCCCGGATCATCAGCGCCTGGGCCGATCCCTACCTCTGAGGGCGCGAATTAGTCGTGCCTGGGATGCGTTCAACACCATGTCCGCATCGACGGGCGAGACGAAGGGAGGTACCGATGCACATTCCA
>NZ_JBOGDD010000216.1:0-2901 GCF_050701675.1 Mycobacterium sp.
TGGCTTTCCCGTCGCGCTGGGCGCTCGCCGAGTCGAGAAGCTCGACGACCTCGTCGGGAAGATCCGCGCCGATGGCGGCGAAGCCGTCGGATTCCATCTCGACGTCACCGACCCCAACTCGGTGAAGTCGTTCGTGGCCAGTGCCGTTGGCGCACTCGGTGACATCGAGGTGCTGGTGGCAGGCGCGGGTGACACCTACTTCGGCAAGCTGGCCGAGATCAGTACCGACGACTTCAACTCACAGCTGCAGATCCACCTCGTCGGGGCGAACCGACTGGCAAGCGCGGTGTTGCCCGGCATGATCGAGCGCCAGCGTGGCGACCTGATCTTCGTCGGCTCCGACGTCGCATTGCGCCAGCGGCCCCACATGGGCGCCTACGGGGCGGCCAAGGCCGCGCTGGTTGCGATGGTGACCAATTACCAGATGGAACTCGAGGGCACCGGGGTGCGTGCGTCGATCGTGCATCCGGGACCGACCAAGACGTCGATGGGCTGGAGCCTGCCCGCAGAGGCCATCGGGCCAGCGCTGGAGGACTGGGCCAAGTGGGGCCAGGCCCGGCACGACTACTTCCTGCGCGCATCGGATCTGGCGCGCGCCATCACGTTCGTCGCCGAAACCCCGCGCGGCGGTTTCATCGCCAACATGGAATTGCAGCCGGAGGCTCCCTTGGCCACGGTGAAGGAACGTCAACAGCTCAAGCTCGGTGAGGAAGGTATTCCTTCATGACGATTACCAAAGAGGTTCAGCGGGTTTCGGGCGGCGAGGAGGAGTACGGCCACCTCGAGGAGTTCCGCACCGACCCCATCGCCCTGATGAACCGCATTCGCGAGGAATGCGGTGACGTCGGCTGGTTCCAGCTGGTCGACAAGCACGTCGTCTTCCTCTCCGGCGCAGAAGCGAATGAGTTCTTCTTCCGCTCCAGTGACGAGGATCTCGACCAGGCCGAGGCCTACCCGTTCATGACGCCGATCTTCGGTGAGGGCGTGGTGTTCGACGCCAGCCCGGAGCGGCGCAAGGAGATGCTGCACAACTCGGCGCTGCGTGGCGAGCAGATGAAGGGCCACGCGGCGACCATCGAGGGCGAGGTCAAGAAGATCATCGCCGACTGGGGCGATGAAGGCGAGATCGAGCTGCTCGACTTCTTCTCCGAGTTGACGATCTACACCTCCACGGCCTGCCTGATCGGGTTGAAGTTCCGCGAGCAGCTCGACAGTCGATTCGCGCAGTACTACCACGAACTGGAGCGTGGCACCGATCCACTCTGCTACGTCGATCCCTACCTGGACATCGAGAGTTTCCGGATTCGCGACGAGTCTCGCGTGAAACTCGTTGCGCTGGTTCAGGAGATCATGAACGGCCGCATCGCCAACCCGCCCAAGGGCAAGGAAGACCGCGACCTGCTCGACATCCTCGTGTCAGTAAAAGACGAGGACGGCACCCCGCGGTTCTCAGCCGACGAGGTCACCGGCATGTTCATCTCGCTGATGTTCGCAGGCCACCACACCAGCTCGGGCACCTCGTCGTGGACGCTGATCGAACTGCTCCGACACCCCGACGTCTACGCCGACATCGTCAACGAACTCGAGGAGCTCTACGCCGACGGCCAGGAGGTCAGTTTCCACGCGCTGCGCCAGATTCCACTGCTGGACAACGTCGTCAAGGAAACCCTGCGGCTGCATCCGCCGCTGATCATCCTGATGCGGGTGGCCAAGGGCGAGTTCGAAGTCGAGGGCTTCCCGATCCACGACGGTGACTTCGTCGCCGCCTCCCCCGCGATCTCCAACCGGATCCCGGAGGACTTCCCCGACCCGGACGCGTTCAACCCGGACCGCTACAACAAACCCGAACAGGCCGACGTCGTCAATCGGTGGACCTGGATCCCGTTCGGCGCGGGCAGGCACCGCTGCGTCGGCGCCGCGTTCGCCACCATGCAGATCAAGGCGATCTTCTCGGTTCTGTTGCGCGAGTATGAGTTCGAGATGGCACAACCAGCCGACACCTACCGCAATGACCACACGAAGATGGTGGTCCAGCTGGACCGGCCCGCCAAGGTGCGCTACCGCAAGCGCCAGGCCTAGAGCAGGGGGCACGATGAGATTTCGTGTAGAAGTGGACCTGGACCTGTGCCAGGGCCACGCGATGTGCGAACTCGAGGCCCCGGACTACTTCACGGTGCCAAGGCGCGGCAAGGTCGAGATCCTCGATGCCGAGCCACCAGAGGATGCAATGGACGACGTCCGGCGTGCTGTTGATATGTGTCCAACCCAAGCGCTTTCCATCAAAGAGAAAGAGGACTGACAATGGCGTCACGCGAACAACTCGATGACTGGGTCGCCCGCTGGCTCAAGGCCAACCAGGACGGAGAGAAGGCCGGCGACTGGAAGAACCTTGCCGACTTCTACACCGACGACGCGACCTACGGCTGGAACATCGGGCCCAAGGAAGACGTGATGTGCATCGGCAAGGACGAAATCCGCGATGTCGCACTGGGTTTGGAGATGGAAGGCCTGGAGAACTGGGTCTATGAGTACCAGAAGGTGATCATCGACGAGAAGCTCGGCGAGATCGTCGGGTTCTGGAAGCAGATCGCCAACAAGAGCGACGGCGCCAGGGACGAGATCTACGGAATCGGCGGCAGCTGGTTCCGGCTGAACGACGACCTGCTGATCGAGTGGCAGCGCGACTTCTTCGACTTCGGCCATGTGCAGAAGGCGTTCATCAAGCTCATCGAGTCCGGCGACCTCACCCCGACCATGCAGAAGCGCATCGAACGCAGCGTCGCCGGAGAGAAACTTCCTGGCTACTACCCCCTCGGCCACAGCCCCATCCCGATCTGGTGACCTCCCGGCCAAGCGGTTGCTTGGGGGTGCTTGTGACGCACCTAACTAATGGCTCTAGTC
>NZ_JBOGDD010000217.1:0-4496 GCF_050701675.1 Mycobacterium sp.
GCAGAACTATCCACCAAACGATGGTGCGGTTCAGGATACTAGGGTCGGATACTCTTCGATGGACTCCTTTGTTCGTGACTACGGTGACCATCTCGATCGACTCGGCAAAGTTGACGGTGATTATTTAGCCGTGATGCCCGACGGTGCACCCGCACCCTTTGAGGACCGATCACTTCCGATCTACAACCTGACCCAGCCCTACCATCAGTACGTGCTCTCCGGGTCACTACCAGACGGCTGGACTCTCGAAATCTCAGAAGTGGCGCCAGCCTTTGGCCGCGAGGGCGGTGGACTGCAAGTACTCATAATGGATTCCGAGGGCGAGAAGGTCACCATTGCTGGTCTCAAGGAGGCGGGCATCATCAAATGAGCGATTCGGCAGAGCTTTCCGTAGAGCTGCTCGACTGGGCACGTCGTGCGGGATACACGTTGACCGCTGCTGACCGCGAGGGTGTCCTCACGTTGTGGTCTGATCCCGGGGGTGAGGTGCGGTACTACTTGCGTCGGCGGGAAGACGGCTGGTACTTGCTGACCCGATCAAGCCGCGATAGTGACGAGCAGTTCGTCCTCGCCGCAGTTTCACGCGAAATTCTTGAGCGATTCCTATACGGCGTCTTCGGAACCGTCATACGTGATGACCACAAGCTCCCTTTTTTGCAGAAGCCCTGGAATCCGGCGGACGTGGCTAGCGGATATTCGCTCAGCGAGATGTCCGAAGGCGGTTACCGGACGCTGTCCCGGATGGACTCGGGTCCGGTCGCTGTCGCTCGCGAAAAGACGATCAGCCTCATGAACCTGGTACCGCTCTCGCACTTCCTCAAACTCAGCATCTCCGAGCTCGAAGCATCCTATTTGAGCGACAGCGGTGGCCCCCTGTTGTCTGGCAGGAGTTATACCTCGCGGAATAGCTGACCGACTGTGCCGTGCTACTAGAGAACGGCGTACTCGATTGACGGGCACTGAGATGGCCGATTCGACTAGTGCGTTCGCGGACGCAACGCTGACGAACGCGATCGATGCGCTGGAATGACTCCCTACGATGAGCCACAGATAGCGGGCGGCCGCTTGCACTTCCGCAATGGCTATCAAGAAGGACTGGAGAAGGGCTGGACGAATTGGGAGGCCACGGGCGAGTGGTCGGCGTACATCGTCAAGCAAGTGACGAACGGAACATTCGACGTCCTGTTCCAACGATTGCCTGAACGGTCGAGCGCGCGAACTGAGTCCCTGAGGGCTTCCTTCTCACGTCCGGAAGACGCGACTAAGTTCGTCATCGTGAACGTACTCGACTCGGCGCGCAGCCGTCACGGGCTTGACTCGCTCTTCGTGATGTTCCGAGCAATCGGACTCGATCAGCGCGTCGCAAAGGTCGCTCCCGATGAGGCCTCGGAAGCGAAGGTGCTTGCTCTGCTCCCTCCGGATAAGGAGGAACTCGTGAAGAACCACCTTCGCAAGTTCGTCCTGAAGGACGATCCGCTGACGAGCGCCGTCGGTTTTCCAGGCGTCGAGCCCTACCTGAACGTCTTGCCAATGACGTACCGGGAAGTCGACTCGGCGCTGACCGCTGGAATGCCGCCGCCAATCCTCGAGTGTCTTGGTGGCCGCGACTCTCGGTTGTAATTCCGAATGGATTCGGCGACGAATAAGGATAGAGAGCTACCAGAGAACGGTGTACACGATTGACGGCACCTCGCATCAGTGACGGGCTGCTGAACTTTGCTTCCGATGCTGGCTTCAGCTTGACGACCAGTGACGTTTCGGGAGCTGCAGTGTTCTGGACCGATCCGGGTGGTGCGATGAGATTCTATGTTCGAGCCGCCGTTGATTTTGGGTACACCCTCACATCTGCAGAACGTGCGCTGGCTGAGCAATTTGAGTTGTTTGGTGCATCGATGACGGTCATCGAACGGTACCTATTCGGCGTTTTCGGCTCCGCTGTTCGGTCAAGGCACCGTCTTCCACGTCTCATCCTTCCGATAAAACAAGAGGAACTCGCCCTTGGCTACCTGCTCCATGACGTGGACTCTGAAGGATATCGATCCTTGAACGACTCTCGGGGTTTGGTTGCCAAGGCAAGGGGGAGAGTCAGCAGTGTTTCGGTGCTCATCAAGCTCTCGCGCCTGCTCTCCAATTCGCCGTCGGCCATTCAATCTTCATTCGAAGATCCCGAGGGACGCCCACTCTTCGCCGTGCGATGAGCACGTGGTTGACTCGGCCCAGCGAGAGGCCTCAAGAGAACCAGGGCGAAACCGGCTTTACGGCTTGCCGTACGACCCAAAATCGCGACCCCACTGCCTCATGATCCGCTGGGAATATTCGAACGAAGCGGCGGCTCACGCAGTTGGCGTCGATCGTTCGGCGAGTAGGAAATGTCGGCAGCGCACCCAGTGAATTTGGTGGACAGTGAGATTGAGATGACGGGGCGCGAGTATGGACGATTCCGACCTCAATGGGGCGATCGTCGCGGCCATAGGGCAAACCGCGGCACCTCACGTCGACAAGGCACGGCTAATTGCGCTCTACGGCGAGGTGGAAGGCGGCCAGATCACTGCCGCGGTTCTTGCGCTGGTACAAGAGGCCAATGCGATGCAGATCGGGTGGGGCGACCTGACCTTGGTGCAGGGCGTCAATGACACCATGGCGCGTTTCCGCAAGCTGCACCCAGATCTTTCAGTCGAGGCATTGCGCGAGATCGGCAGGTGCGTTGGTTGGAATTGGCGCTAAACGATTCGACAGAGCTTTCCGAGGGGCTGCAGACCTTTGCGCAGCGGCATCGTCGTCAATCCCGCCGGACCGTCGGCATCCTTCTCGACTGCCGAAATCTGGGGGTGAACGAGCAAGTCGCGTTGGCGTAGCCTACGACGGCACCTGCGCGGCCTGCGCCGCCCGCTGCTGAGCCACAAAGCGAATAGACATGCGCTGCAACAGACCTGGCGCAAGCCGTGAGAACAGCCAGGCCTGCCGGGCCTGCCGCGGCCACACCAGGAGCGCCTTGTTGCGCTCGATGGCCTTCAGGGTGTCGCGAGCCAGCTCGTCTGCGGAGGAGAACCTGGGGCTGCGTTGGCCCATCCGGTAGAAGTCGCGGCCGACGAAGCTCCCGATCGCACCCTTGTCCAGGATCGGCGTCTCGACGGCGGTCGGACACACCGCCAGCACGCCAACGCCCCGGCCCGCGGCCTCCGAGCGCAGCGCGAGCGAAAGGCCAACCACCGCATGCTTGCTCATCACGTAGCTGGTGATCTGACCCGCCGCCGCAAGCCCCGCCATCGACGCGGTGTTGACGATGTGTCCGTGCCCCTGCCGCACCATCAGCGGGTAGGCCGCCGCGACCCCATGCACGACGCCGCGGATGTTGACGTCGATGATGGCGTTCCACTGAGCGAGCGTCAGCAGTTCGGTGTCGCCGCCCCAGGTGATGCCCGCGTTGTTGAACATCAGGTCGAGGCGCCCGGCGCGGCCCACCACCTCGTCGACGCACGCCTGCACAGCCCCGGCGTCGGTCACGTCCAACCGCGTGGATCGGGCACCCAGCGGATCGGTGGTGCGCGCCGCGGCGTCGCCGTCGACGTCGGTGCACACCACCTCGGCTCCCGCGTTGACCAACGCCCGGCACAGCGCGGCGCCGATGCCCGAACCGGCGCCCGTCACGATCGCCTGCTTGCCGGCGAACGTCATGACTCCGAGGTCCCCGCCATCAATCGCTGCAGCCGACCCATCACATCCGGGTAGCGCTTCATGTGGGCTCCGCCGTTGAGGTCGAGCACCTCACCGGTGAGCCACTTGGCCTTCGTCATGAACACGACGGCCTCGGCGATGTCCTCGGGGGTGCCGGTGCGGCCCAATGCGGTGTTCTCCGCGTACTCCTCGACGGTCCCTGGGACCATCGCCGCGCCCTCGGTGAGCGGCGTGAGCACGAAGCCGGGCGCGACGGCGTTGACGCGGATGCCCCGGGAGGCGAACTCCAACGCGGCGACCTGCGTCAGCATCGACAACCCCGCCTTGGCCGCGCAGTACGCGCTCATCCCGGCAGCGGGCTGGCGACCGTTCAGCGACGAGATCCACACCAGCGCACCGTCGTCGCGCAGCGCTCTGCCCGCGTACTTGGCGACGATCAACGACCCCGTCAGGCACACGTCGACGACGGAGCGGAACTGGTCGACCGGCATGTCGACGATGAGGGAGATGTTGCTGAAACCCGCGGTGGTCACCACGACGTCCAGCGGACCCGACTGTTCGAACAGCGCTGCCACCGAGTCCTCGTCGACGACGTTCACCCTCGCCGACGTGTGGGGAGCGCCCAGTTCCTCGGCTCTGGCGGCGGCACTCTCGCCGTTCAGGTCGGCGATGGTGACCCGGTGACCCTCGGCGGCCAGCGCCTTGGCCGTGGCCCAACCGATCCCCGACGCGCCGCCGATGACGAGCGCTACGCCCGCGCTGCCGGTCTCCGCCACTGTGCCTCCAGAGTCGCTCTTGAACTGACGGCGCAACTGTAAGAC